>NJDN01000018.1 GCA_002254395.1 Candidatus Pacearchaeota archaeon ex4484_71 | reverse complement strand
CTTGAATTTTCAGGGTATTTAAACCTATTTAACTTGTTTCATCCAAAACCATCCTCTCCAAACCCAATAAAAATTGAGAATTAAGATTGCAATTGCTAAATAAATATATTGCTTTTCTCTTAAAAAGCCAAATATGAAAAGAACAATTGCAAGGATTCCCCACGAATAGCTCATTCTTTTTGCATGTTTCCGAATACCTTCCACAGCATTCTTCTCTTGTTTTTTCTTTTTATCTTTCATTAATGACCCCAGAGATATTTTTTCAAATCTCCTTCTTCTGCTTTTCTCAGTTGGTCCAACTTAAATGCCCTTGCATCCTGCATGTTTCTACATCCCTCTAAATACACCACCGCTCCATACCTTGTATAATACCCAAACTCATACAAAAATTCAAAAGGCTTTCCGGCGGCATAGTTGTGGCCAAACTTCGCAATCACTACCGTTCCTGCAGCCAAATCCTTTTCAAGCTGAGAATCTTTGTTTTTTTCTTCCATACTTTTTAAAGCAAGGCAGCTTATTAAATCTTCTTGTACTTTACTGTAATAATTATTAAAAACCCTGTTTGCTATTTATTTTTAATGGCGATTGCAGAATACCCTCTAACCATGAGGGGACATAAAGATTTTGAGTATTATTCTGGATTATTGAACAATCTTCCCCACGAAGGAACTTCTATCTTGGAGCATAAAAAATTGGTGCTGTACAATTTTGGAGATTTTTCTGTAATTTTGGGAAATAAGAGCAAAGGATCAAATTTGGGGTCCCTAGTGGTTTCTGCGGAGGAAGATTCTGTAAGCGCGGCGAGGATAATTTTAGAAAATGGATTAGATTGTGAATTGAAGGTAAAACATTAGTTTTTCTCAACAAGATATACCCAAATAGAAAATTTTATAAATGGTGGAATACTCTTACTTCTGCCTAACTTCGGTTGGGTGCTGCTAGCTTCGGTTGGCAGGTTGGAGGATTGGGCTTTCGGGTTTGGTCCTCCTTTTTTTTGGTTTTTGGAAATATTTAAAAATACTTTTCGCTTATGAAGGTCATGGTTAAAAGAGGTTTAATTGTTGCGCTTGCGGTTTTGATGGTGGCATCTCTTGGATTAATTTCTGCTATGTATATTCCTGATGAGAATTATTCTTCAAATTACACCTCAAATACGACCTATTACGATTACAATGGAACTTTTGATAATTACACTAATTATACAGATGGTACTGAAAATAATTCTATGACTAATTGCGAGAGCGCAGATAGCATGGGCATTGTCTGTAATGATGATGAAATTCTAATAGTCACTGGCCGTGATGAAAGTAATTGCCCAATATACGACTGTGAGGAGTCTCTAAACGAAGATGATGGTGTTGTGAGAGACAACCGGGAAGACTTTATTTGTTGTAAGAGCCCTCGTCCTTCAGAGGACACTAATAGGAGATATGTAAGGGAGTATGTTTGGGTGCCAAAAAGGGTAGGATGCTCCGAGGAAGTAGAAGAGAGTTATTGTGATGAAGGGAGAGCAAGAATAGAGGGGCATAGGAAAATTGTAAGGAATGAGGGGCTAAGAGCTATGCAGCAGAGAAAAAACATGAGAGAGTTAAGAGCTGGGAGATACCTTGCAATGTGTTCGGAAGGGTGCAACGTAACGTTGAACGAAACAGAAAACGGTACATTTTACATAGCTAAGTTCTCCAATGGGAAAAACGCATTTGTTAAGGTTATGCCCGACGTTGCTGCAGAAAGAGCGTTGGAGAGGTTAAGATTGAAGAATTGTTTAGAGGAAGAAGGCTGCACAATTGAGCTTAAAGAGGTAGCAAGTAAAAGAAAAGAGGAAATGAGCGATTCTTTTAGTGGGGCTGTATATGAAATTAAGAGAGAAAGGAGTGCAAAGTTATTTGGAATCTTAAAAAGAAGGATGGTTGTTCGTGCAGAAGTGGATGCGGAAACTGGAGAAGTTGTGAAAGTTAAAAAAGCATGGTGGGCATTTCTCGCTTCCGAACCGTTAGAAGAGTAAGATATCTCTCTTGGGATTGGAGATCTCCTTTGTTTGTTATAAAGCTATGATGGAAACTATTGATAAAGAAGAGGCTAGTGAGAAGAAAAGTGTTTTTCTAAAAATGCTCGGAGGGTTTATAGTTTTAGTTGTCATATTGTTACTAGGAGCGTACTTCTTCTTACCAAACGGATCTATGAATTCAACCTTCAATTCTAACACGAATTTCAGTATTAATGATAGTTCAGATATGCAATTCTATGAAAACATGAGATTTCCTGGCAAAAACATTTCTTATTCTATAGATGATGATTGCACGATTGCGAAAAGGGGTCAGATGATTTGGGCATTTGATATATTAGAAAATTTGACAGTTTTGAATTTCTATGAAAGTTCTCCAAGCCAGATTCGTGTTTCTTGTGATGAAAAAAATAGAATGAGCGACGATGGGCTTTTTATTGCAGGGGAGGGAGGCCCAACGAATATTAGCATGGGAAAGATATACAAAGTAATTGGAGGGGGGCAAATCTTGTTAATAAGAGATTCTACTTGTGAGAGGCCCAATATTGCTATACATGAGCTTTTACATGTGTTGGGGTTCAAACATTCTCAGAATCCAAACAATATAATGTATCCTGTTAGCAAGTGTAAACAGGTTATTGGAGAAGATACTATAGATAAAATAAACGAGCTTTACTCTGTGGATGAATTACCGGATTTGCAATTTGAGAAAGTTTCTGCAGATATAAAATCTCGATTATTAAACTTAGAGATGGTCATAAGAAATGAAGGATTAAAATCTTCTGGGAGCTTTGATGTTTACATATATTCTGGGGACAAAAAAATAAAAAAGATTTCTTTTGAAGAAGGCCTTCCCATCGGAGGGGGGAGTTCAATTTCAATTGAAAATTTAGTAGTTCCAACTATAAAGATAGACAGCTTAAGAGTTGTAATAAAAGGGGGATTCCCAGAAATTGATAAAAAAAATAATGAGATTATTTTAGATTTCTCAAAATAACCTCATTCTAAATCATCTAAATATTCTAAAGACTCATCAAATGAATCTTGGTTTTCATTAAATTCATCCATCTCATTTACAGTTTCATTCATTCTCTCTGACGAGATTTTCCCGCCACCTCATTTTTATAATCTTCATATATTTTTTCCCTTTTTAAATTATTGTATTAACTAGGATATACTTTTTATCGAGGGTAAAGTTTAAAAACAAGAGATGTATTCAGTAGTATATATCGCTTCTTAGTTTATTTTGTTCAAATATTAATAAATCCCTCCACCAAGAATCGAACTTGGATCTCCCGGGTTCTGCTTTACCAGAACTGGCTTCTCAGGTTTCATAGCAATTCTTTATCGAATCTCCACCCTAATAATCTACAGCCAGGCGCTCTAGCCTTTGAGCTATGGAGGGACAGTCTTTGAGAAGAGAAAACTATTTTTAAAATTATTGATTGTCTTTAATCGTTTTTTCCTATTGCTTCAGCGACAAAAAATGCCTTGTTTGAAGTAGACTCTTTTATCTTTCCATTTCTTTCATAAAGAGCTAACGTTGGAGGAAGAGCAAATCTTCCGAGTACTCCCACTTTAGAATAGACAATGTATGTAATAACTCTCTTTTCTCCTTCTTCTAATTTTTCAAAATTCCATTTTAAGATTCTCTTATTTGGGTCTACCATTGAAGGTTGTTCTCCTACAAATTTTTCATATATCTTCACGAGGGCAGGTAACCTTTCAGTTATACTTACTTTCTCAACGTATTTCTTAGCACGAAGGGTTAATGTTACCTTTAGTGCAAATTCCCCTCCTCTTGCTTTTACAAATGAAATTCTCTTATCTATAGACAAAGTATTTCCTAAGAACTTCTTTGCTAGTACAATTATCAATACGAGAAGCAACAAAACAATGAAAGGTATTAACCAGTTTGTTTTTACAACAATTTCTAAGCTTTCCCCGGGGTCTAAATCTTTTGCCCAAGTGTAGTAGATTTTTCCCCCTTCTCTGTTCACAATCGTTGGTTCCGGATTAAAACTTGTAAACAATCTAGAAATGCTGCTCTTTTTTATAGTTGTTTCCGAATTCACTATTACATTTCCTTCATTTGTCTTTGTGATTATTTTTTTATTTACTATTATTCCTTTCTCTTTTTTTGTTGTGACCAATATATCCTTTTCAACAAATTTTATAGGACTATCAAGGTTAGCAGTTGCGTTTTTGTATGATAGTTTGGTGTTTAAAGTGTAAAAACCTGCAAGCAATTTATTAAATTCATTCTTGTTCAAATTTACTGTGAATGTCTTCTTTTCGTGAGGCGCTAGAGAAAATGATTTGCTAAACTTAAAAAAGGAAGACTCAAAATCCGCATATACATTATCAAAATCGTAGTTAACCTTGTTGTATACATATACTGACATAGAATTTGAATCAGGGTCAAGGTCTTCTGCACCAACTTCAATGGCATCCTTTAAGTAAACCATTTGAAGTGTAACTTTCACGCTTTGTTCGGATTTGTCTCTCGCTTGGACAAAAACATCGAATGTAGAAAATCCCGTGCCAGGATTTGATCCCGGGGCGACAGTTAATTTAACATGTTTTGTTTCCCCTGAATCAATAAATATTCTCTCTGCAGGTTCAATCCCCATTCCAAAAAAACTATAGAATAGGAAGCTGTCTGCAAGCCCATTATTCTTGACATCTAAGTTTATTGTAGCAGGCATATTCAAATCCAAGAGAAGCACTTCATCATGGCTTGTCTTATTTATCTCAAGATCTATCGCGGATATTGAAGGTAATACTAAGGAAAAAATGATTAGTGCCGCCAAAAAGATTCTTATTTTAACCATGAAATTTCCAAGAATGCTCTTATTATAAATATTTCGTGTCTCTATTATGCCTTAAACTCTCAGTGCCTTCCTTCGAGATCAAGATATGCTTTCGCTTGTTCAACAAATTCTTCACAGGCGCTCGCGATTTTATCTTCATATTCCGAAATTCTATCTGCAATTACCCATTTTTCGTAAATAGATCTGAGAAATTTTTTCGAAGCAGTAGTTTCAAATTTGCCATCATAATCTCGCACTAACGTGCCTTTGACTGAAACCTCTACGCTTCCTTTGTTTGTTTTGAATTTCCTACCATCTTGGTTAATTTCCACCTCTGATAACCCCAATATTCTAAATTTTATCTTAGCATCAAATCTGAAATATTCCGTCATTTTTTTTGACCCCTCCCATTCCACATCAATATCTTTTGAACTCCCTTTTATTTTTTCTACATACTTTTTTTCTTGGAGGTCTAGCCCTGTTTCGTCCCTTAGCCACTCATAGCAAAATTTGTAGAAATCTTTGAAAGAGAAGATACCATCATACTTTGCCTTGCTTGAGTAAATGTCGTCTTTTTCAGCCATCTTTTATACCTTACTTAAAAAAATATTATTTATATATTCTTCGGAATAATGTACTTCTGTGTATCGCAATCACAATAATCTTTAAATAAATAGGTCTTTAGAAGAAGGTATGGCAAAAAATCCCGATTTACTCCCAGAGGATATTCAGAGAATAATTGGTCGAGATGCCCAGAGGAACAATATTCTTGCTGCGAAAATGGTTTCAGAGATTGTTAAAACTACTCTTGGCCCAAAAGGAATGGATAAGATGCTTGTTTCCCCTTCGGGCGAGATTATTATCACAAATGATGGGGTAACAATTTTAGATGAAATGCAAATAGAGCACCCTGCTGCAAAAATGATGGTAGAGATAGCAAGAACACAGGAGAGTGAAGTGGGAGATGGGACAACAACTTCAGTTATGCTTGCTGGGAAATTTTTAGAAAATGCAGAAAGATTATTGGATAAAAAGATTCATGCGACTACCATAGCAAAAGGTTATAGGATAGCTCATGATAAAGCGCAAGAGATCTTAAAGGATTTATCTTTGGAAATAAGTCCAGAAAATGAAGAAGTCCTAAAACAAATTGCGATAACCGCTATGACTGGGAAGGGGGCAGAGGATTCAAAACATATATTCTCAGAAATGATCTCAAAAGCGGTGAAATTGGTCTCTGAGAACGGAGACGTGGACCTCAATGATATAAAAATTGAGAAACTAAAGGGAAATAGTATAGCAGATAGTGAGCTTGTCCAGGGCGTTGTTTTGAACAAAGAAAAGATTTCTCAAGATATGCCAAAAAAGATCATCGAAGCCAAAATTGCACTGGTGGATTTTCCGATAGAAATAAAAAATCCAGAGATTGATACAAAAATCTCCGTTACAGACCCCGGACAATTACAAAAATTTTTGAAAGAAGAAGAATATGAGATAAGATCTTTGGTCGAAAAGATAGTATCTTCTGGGGCCAACACTCTTTTTTGCCAAAAGGGGGTGGATGATTTTGCTAAATATCTTCTTGCAAAGGAGGGAATTTATACTTGTAGAAGAGTTTCCAGAAGCGATCTTGAAAAAATTTCAAAAGCAACAGGGGGGAAAATAATTAGTAATATAGATGAGGTTAATTCTTATGATTTGGGAGATGCAGAGATAGTCGAAGAGGTGAAAAACAAAGACGATTATTACACATATATAAGAGGCTGCAAGAATCCAAAATCTGTAACTATTTTAATAAGAGGAGGCACAGACCATGTTATTGATGAAATAGGAAGGGCATTTATGGATGGCCTGGGGGATGTGGCTTCTGTTGTTCGCACCAAGCTAGTTGTTCCGGGAGGAGGAGCAATTGAAATTGAACTTTCAAAACGGTTGAGAGAGTTTGCACAATCGCTGGATGGAAGAGAGCAACTAGCCGTAGTGGAATACGCAAATGCTTTGGAGTTTATCCCATCCACATTGGCGGAGAATGGAGGTTTAGATCCCATAGACATCTTAACACAATTAAAAGCTGAGCACGAAAAAGGGGAAAAAAATACTGGTTTAAATCTTTTTAGCGGGAAAATTGAAAATGTTCTTGGGGAGAAAATTATAGAACCTTACAAAGTTAAGAGCCAAGCTTTAAGTTCTGCTAGTGAAGTTGCTATAATGATTCTCAGAATAGATGATGTCATAGCCTCCAAGCCAAACAAGGAAGGAAACATGGAGAAATATGAGTTTGGGAATGGTTTTGATACGAGAAGTTTGCGTTAATTGTTTTTTTCTTTTGATATAAGGTATTCTTCAAATACACGTGACTTGTCATTTTTTCTAAGATAGTAATCTCTAAAGTTGTATACTTCTTTCTTTTTCCACTCTTCAACTGATTTTTTAAACTCAATCATTATTCTCTCAAGTGGGTTTAATTTATCCCGAAGATTCATGCATATATATTGTAATGTTAATTTAAAAATTTATATACTCTGAGAGGATAAGATTTTACATGTATTATCATATTGTCTTAACTGAACGTTGTAATCTTAAATGCAAATATTGTTATGAAAAATCTATGAAGGAATTCGAGAATGGTCTTGAAAAGAAGTGGACTTACGACGATAAAGCTCCTTTTGATAGTGCTGTAAAAGGTGAAAATCTGAAAAACTTTCTTGTAGATGGAGACACACTAATATTTTATGGGGGGGAACCTCTTATAATGATTGATAAAATAGAAGAAATCATAAAATCTCTTGATGGAAAAAATATAAGATATTATATTCAAACGAACGGCATTCTCCTAAATAAACTCCCAGATGAAATTCTAAAAAAGATATCTAAGATACTAGTTTCAATAGACGGAGATAAAGAGATAGATGGGTTCAATAAAGGGAAAATTCATTACGATATGGCAGTAAGGAACATAAAAATCTTAAGAGAACGAGGGTTCAGAGGAGAAATTGTTGCACGAATGGTGATGGCCCCCCCTTATTGTTTTGATGTTAAAAAACAGGTTTTGCACTTGGTTAAACTTATTAAAGAGGGTTTATTTGACTCCATACATTGGCAAATAGATGCCGGGTTTTACAAAAATGATTTTGATTTCGATTCTTTCTCAGATTATGTGAAAAAATACAACACTTCAGTACAAGAATTGGTAACATGGTGGTTGAGTGAACTTCAGGAAGGAAGAGTGTGGAAAATTTATCCTTTTTTTGGTATCTTGGCCCGGATTAAGAAGTGGGACACGGAAACGAGGCTTCCCTGCGGAGCAGGATATGCTAATTTCACAATTAATACATATGGAAAAATATCTGCTTGTCCAATAATGAATTCGGTTGAAAATTTTTATTGCGGGAGTGTTGAAGAAGGCCCTAACAAATTAAGAGAAATAAAAATTGTAGATGAAAAATGCAGGAGCTGTAGTTATTTTGACATTTGCGGCGGTAGATGCTTATACTGGAGAAGTGCTAAGCTTTGGCCTCCGGAGGGAGATGAATTAATTTGTAAGACAATAAAAAACATAATTGACTCAATTAGAGAAATCACTCCCAAGATAGATTTACTTCTTAAAAACCAAACGCTAAAAGAAGAAGATTTCTCGTTCGAAAAGTATTTTGGGCCGGAGATTATTCCTTAATAACTCATTCAAAAACCTTCCTAAAATTATCTTCTAGTATGTTTTTAGTTTCGTCGTAGGAGATCCCCCATATAGCAGAGATTGTTTTCACAGTTTTTAGAACATTTGCAGGTTCATTTGTTTCTCCTTTTGTGGGAGGTAGAAACGGAGAATCTGTTTCCAATAAAATTCTCTCCATTGAGATTTCTTTTACCATCTTTTTGAAATGCTCCGAACGATTAATATTTGCAGGAATTGAAAAATAACATCCTTGCTTTTTCGCTTCTTCTATAAGTTTAAATTTCCCTGAGAAGCAATGTAAAATTTTTTTCAGATTTTTGTAATCCTCTAGAATTTTTAATACTTCTTTTTCCGCTTTACGGCTATGAATAATAACTGGCAAATTCAATTCCTGTGCAAGCTCTAATTGTTTCTTGAAGATTAATTCCTGAGACCCTTCATTTTTACTCTCCTTGAAATCCATTCCAATTTCTCCGATTGCAAATATTTCTTTTTGATTTTCTAGAACAAACTTTTTGAATTCGTCAAAATCATTAATGTTTAAATTATCATTGGGGTAAAGCCCTACTGCTAACCTTACAATGTCATATTTTTTAGATATTTCCAGTGATTTTTTGCAGGATTTTATATCTGTTGAGTTTGTTATTATAATCTCAATTCCTTCTTTTTTTGCTCTTTCAATTATTTTTTTTAACTCTTCATTTGAGAAATAATCTAAATGAGCATGAATATCTGCAACCATAGAAATTGATATATAACCTGATTTATTAAATTATTCATGATAATTGGGTTCAGAGAAGAAGAAAGGGAAAAACATATTGAATTTACAAAGAAAATTTATTCTATGGATTTCCTTGAAGGGTATCAATGTTTTTTTGACAAATTCTCAAATGATAAATGGAAAGGAGAACCTGATGAAAAAGGGTCGATAGAGGAGATTCTAAAACTGATGAGAACAACAAAAGACATAGTTTCTAGGATTTCGATAGGAGAAGATGAACTTATTCCTTTTAGATATTCTGTAAATCCTTTAAATATGAAAAGCGATAAACTTTTAGATATTTACCTATCTCTTACAGGGGAGAACTTTACTAAAATCCAAGAGTTATATTTTGATATCTTTGGGAGACATTTGCAAGATGATGCAATTTAAGTTGCTAAAATAACAAAATCTTTTAAACTTTAAAATCTAAAAATTTAAGGGTAGTTGCGTGAGTAGTACAGTGGTTAGTATATCTCGTTGCCAACGAGGTGACCCGGGTTCGACCCCCGGCTCGCGCACTTTTTATTTTATGGTTCCACAAATTATTTAATAAATTAAATGCGTACTATTACATGAATAAAGATATATTGAATAATAAAGACATAAGAACCGTTAACAAAAGAGAATTAAATAAGTTAGAGATTGATTTATCCAAATTTGAACTCTTGAAGAAAGGAGAAACACCCCCAAAGAGTATTGCGGGGTTAAAAGAGGAAGCGATTTTAACTGCAAGGAAAGTGGGAGCAGACCTATTGGTTTTATCAAATGAGAGAGTTTATGGAGGGACTTTTGTGAACAAATACCAATATGATTATGAATTCTATAAAACCCTACAAAGGTAAACCTTAAAAAAGGAACATTATATTAGTATTTTGTGGGCCCGTGGTCTAGTGGTTATGACGTTTCGTTTACACCGAAAAGATCGAAGGTTCGATTCCTTCCGGGCCCATTCTTTTCTAAAAAAATTGCTACATTTCGGTGGCAAGCTTTATAAAGAAATCTGACTAGAGTTTATTATGGTCGTCACGCCTTCGGAAAACATTCCCGGAATGAACATTAATGATTCTTATAAAAAGCCTCCCATAAACAAAGACCCCGAGGAAGCGAAAAAAAAGTTTGAAAAAACGAAAAAAGAATTGGAAAATCTGAAAAATTTTATAGTTAAAAACTATAAATTTGTACAATCTGTAAGCATTCTGCCCCCCCAATCAATTCAATTCTTTATAGAAGAAGAGGAAGTTCCAAAAGAGAGTGCAAAGTATGTTCACTTAAACTTGGTTGTTCCAGATGATAAGTTCAAAGAGATCCCAAAGATGCAGAAAAAGATAGTCAAAGAGCTAGAAGGTATTAAAGAGAAAGTTTGGTTGCACATAAAAACACCTAAGGAGATTTGGGAGATTTGTATGGATCAAAAATTCGAGATAAGTTCTGCTATTTTCATGTCTTTCCCATTGCATGATAAAGGATTCTTGGAAGCCTTAAGGATTGCTGAGATTCACAAATCTTTAGTGCTTAGGAAATTTGACAAGTATGTTGTGAGCTACGTTCTTGGGGGTAGCTTGATAAGAGGGGATGCCGTGAAAACTTCCGATCTTGATGTTTTTATTGTGATTAATGACACTGATGTAAAGAGAATGTCTCGTGTGGAACTCTTAGAGAGATTAAGAGGAATGATTTATAGGTATGTTGCGGAAGCAGGTTCTTTGGCAGGGTCAAAAGTGAAGCTAGAACCACAAATATACCTTCTCACGGATTTCTGGGATGCTGTAAAGGATGCGCACCCTGTAATGTTCACTTTTATAAGAGACGGGATTCCAATTTATGATAGGGGAACATTTATGCCTTGGAAAGCTTTACTTAAGAAAGGAAAACTAAAACCTTCTCCCGAAGCAATAGAACTGTTTATGTCTATGGGAGATGAAGTAATCCCTCGAAGTAAAAGAACCCTTTTGTCGGATATTTTTACAAACATATTCTGGGGGGTCACAACCCCTGCACAAGCAATGCTTATGCTTAATGGAAGTCCGCCTCCAAACGCAAAAAAAGAGCTGCTTAGGGATTTCAAAAAGGAGTTTTATGATACAAAAATGATTGAAAAAAAATATATAGATTTCTTGGAGAAGGTAATCACAACATGGAGAGATTATGAACACGAAAAAATAAAAGAAATAAAAGGTGTGGAGATAGATAAATTACTTGATGGCACGGAGAAATTTAACAAGAGATTAAAAGAACTAAGAGTTCAAATTGAGAAAAAATACCAAGAAGGAATTATAAAACGTATTTATGAAGATGTATTCAATCTTTTGAAAATTATTATGGGAAGAAAATCAAAAGATGTCTTAATCAAAGAATTCGAGAAAGATTATGTAAAGAAGGGGAAGTTTTCATCTCAAGATTTAAGAATTTTAAAGAACATAATCGTTGCAAGAGAAGAATTTAAGAAAGGCAAATCAAGCACCCACAAAGTAGATCGTGCTAGAAGGGATGCAGAAATTCTTATAGGAAATTTGGTAGAGTACTCTCAAAGAAAAGATCTTGTATCTTTGGAGAAAGGTAAAATGAGGTTAAAACTAAAGAATCGAACATTAGAAATATTAAATTGTGATGGAAAAACATTCTTGTTTGACTCTGGCAAGGTCCAAAGAGTAGCAACTAAAATAATTGATTCAAGTATGAAAGAGGTTGAAGAAGCTATTAAAAATCAAAAGCCTCTGAAAAATGTGGAAGTAGATTCAAAGGTTTTCAAAACCCTTGAGAAAGAATTTGGAAAGTTTGAAATCCTCTTTTAAATTTCTTCTTCAGAAAAGTCATCTAATAAACCATTTGCAATAAGCGGACCTTCTAAAGGAGAATTTGGGAAGTATTTTTTCCTTAATTTCTCTGCAATAAATAATACCCCTACTTTTCCGTTTAATCTTGGATCTTTTCTATTCTCAGATACTATTTTTTCAATTATTGCTATTTTTGTTTTTCTACTCATTCTGCGATTGCTTTCAGAAAGCATATCTAGTTCCTTAACGAAATGAAGATAATCTCCTCTTGACATCTTTTCTTCGAATAATTTGTAATCTAGAAAAGCATCTTCTCCGAGCAGTTCATAAATTTCAGAATCCGTTCCATGGACTAGATTTTCTATTAAAGCTACCCTCACACTTTCATCATAGTCTTTCGCTATTCCATTTATGAAATACTCTGCGGCCAAATCGTATATATCCTCTAACTTTGACATCTTTTTATTAGAATTTACATATTTTTAAAGATTTATGGCTTTCAATAAATCTAAAAACTGAAAAGTATTTTTAAGAAAATGAAAACTATTTTTATATTGGGGAGGAATATAGAACTTTCAATATTTGAAATAAAAAGCTATCTTGAGAGGGAAGGAATTTCAATAAATAAAGAAAATTTGTTTGAAAATGCACTATTTTTAGACATTTCCTCAAAAATAAAAGATGATGCTATTGACGTCTTG
>NJDN01000017.1 GCA_002254395.1 Candidatus Pacearchaeota archaeon ex4484_71 | reverse complement strand
GATGGTGGATAAGAGCAAATAATTGTAATTTTGTGGTAAAAGAATGAGAATTTTAGAAAACATAACAAATCGGTTAAGCGGTAAAGTAAAGGAAGCGAATTTCGAGGGCGCAAATATAGTTCTTTACACCGAGAATGAAAACTTTTTCGTAGAAGGAGAAGGAAAAATAAAGGAAATTGTTAATGATATTAAAAAAAGAATAGAATTGAGGGCGGATTCAAAAATCCTGGAAGATCAAGAAACGACTTCCCGTAGGATAAAAGAGCTTGTCCCCGAAGAAGCAGAAGTAACAGATATTCTTTTTGAGCCTCATCGTAGCATAGTGGTTATAGAAGCTAAGAAACCAGGGATGGTAATAGGAAAACAAGGTTCTATTCTCTCTCAAATTAGAAGAGAAACAAAGTGGACTCCTCAGGTCCAAAGATCTCCTGCGATAAAATCAAAAATAACGGAGAATATTCGGAGTGTTCTTTACGCAAATAATTCATACAGAAGAAAATTCTTGAATAAGATAGGTGAGAAGATATACAAAGAATGGAATCCTGAGAAGATGGATGGGTGGGTAAGAATAACTTTTCTCGGAGGTGCAAGACAGGTGGGGAGGAGCTCTATGCTATTGCAAACAGAGAATACTAAGATCCTGTTGGATTGTGGGATTGATGTTGCCTCATCTGGGAAGGACAAATTTCCCGTTTTCAATATTCCAGAGTTTGATATAAATCAGCTGGATGCAGTGGTCATAAGTCACGCTCATCTTGATCATGTAGGGTTGTTACCTTATTTGTATAAGATGGGATATAAAGGGCCGGTGTATATGACAACTCCTACTAGAGATATTGCGTCATTATTGTCTCTTGATTTTATAGGGGTGGCATACAAGCAAGCAGAAGCCCCATTGTTTAGCTCAACGGATGTGAAAGAGATGGTGAAGCATAGTATTTGTTTGGGATTTAACGAGGTGACAGACATTGCTCCGGATGTGAGGTTAACATTCTATAATTCAGGTCACGTATTGGGCAGTGCGATGGTTCATTTAAACATTGGGAATGGGTGGCATAATTTACTTTATACCGGAGATTACAAATATCAAAGAACAAAACTTCTCGACCCCGCAATTTCTTCTTTTCCAAGAGTAGAATCAGTAATAACAGAATCAACTTATGGGGCTAAGTCTGACATCCTCCCCCCAAGGAAAGAGACAGAGATACAATTTGTAAACCTCGTGAAAAAAGCTATTGAAAGAGGAGGGAAAGTTCTTCTGCCAGAGTTAGGGTTAGGGCATGCACAAGAGACGATGTTAAGGATGGAAGAGGCAATGAGGAAAGGAGAGCTCCCAAGAGTTCCAATTTACGTCGATGGTATGGTTTGGGATATTAATGCAATTCATACGGCTTATCCAGATTTTCTCTCTTCAAAGGTTAGGGCGCAGATTTTTCAAGATAGTAATCCTTTTACTTCAGATGTTTTCTCCCGTGTTGGTTCTCCTCAAGAGAGAAAAGAAGTTATGGAAGGAGGACCGTGTATTGTAATTGCAACTTCGGGAATGTTGGTAGGAGGGGCGTCTGTAGAATATTTTAAGGAGTTTGCAAGCAACGATAAAAATTTAATGATTCTTAGTTGTTATCAAGGTCCCGGTTCTTTGGGAAGGCAGATCCAAGATGGTGCAAAAACTGTTGTTGTAGAAGAAGAAGGGATGAAAAAAACGATTGAGGTGAATATGGAGACAGTTTTATTCAATGGGCTTTCTCCTCATGCCGGAAGAAGTGAAATAATATCTTTTTTTAATAATCTAAGGCCAAAACCAAAAAGGATAATTGTGAATCATGGAGAGGTCTCGAAGTCCTTGGATCTCGCTTCTTCGCTGTATAAGCTAAACCGAGTTGAGACTAATGTTCCAAGAGGACTTGAAACGTTAAGGTTAAAGTAAATTTAAAGATTTAAATAAGGTAATTTCTTTTGTCATTTAAGAGGAAGATGAAACACAATCTAAAGATCACCATTATTCTTTTGTCAATGTTTCTGGTGACACAGTTCATTGGATTATTTGTGATACATTTTTATAGCGGGGCTCCAATTCCCTTTGGGTTGGGAAGTGCGGATTCAAATATTGATAGCGGGTCTGCTTTTATTTCTATTCTCGTTGCTTTCACTATAGCAATTTTGCTCATGATGGTACTTATAAGATTCAAAACAAAATTTGTGATGAGAACGTGGTTTTTTGTGGTAGTCATGATTGCTTTGGGTGTTTCGTTCAACGCAATCTTATCTTCTATTACTCCTGGATTTAAATACATGCCTTTTGTAGCCCTTCTATTTGCACTTCCTTTAGCACTCAGTAAGATATACACTCCGAATATGATATCCCATAATCTTTCAGAACTGTTCATATATCCTGGTATTGCAGTGATTTTTATTCCAATGCTTAATGTTTTGTACCTCATGATTTTTCTCGTTTTAATCTCACTATACGATGCTTGGGCTGTCTGGAAGTCGGGAATTATGCAAAAGATGGCAAAATACCAAATGGAAAAAGTGAAGGTGTTTGGGGGATTTTTATTGCCTTACTTGTCAAAGAGGCAAAGGAAACAGGTAAAGGTTCTAAAGAAGAAAAACCCTCAATTATTAAAGAAGAAAAAATTTAAGGTGACTCTTGCAATTCTTGGTGGGGGAGACATAGTTTTTCCTATAATCTCTGCGGGAGTAATGTTTAAGTTTTTTGGAGTTTGGGCTGCAGTAATCACTATCCTTGGTGCTGCTCTTGGACTAGGATTTTTATTGTTTTATGGTAAGAAAAAAGCTTACCCTGCGATGCCTTTTATTTCGACAGGGATATTTTTAGCAATAGGCCTAATTTACTTAATTTTCTAGTTTTTCATTCTGTACCTACTTTATAGAAACAACATAATAGAAAGCTTTATAAATCACTATTATATAGTAACAATACAATGGATAAAGATGTTAAGAAGAGTGGCGCAACTAGATATATAGTCTCTGCTGCTGCCAGAAGGGGAGTGACCCCTGGAATTAGTGAAAATTCTGTGTATATGAATAATTCTTTTAGTTCGAGAGAGGAGGCAGATAACTACCGGTATTTTGTTAGTGAGGTTCTTGATAAATTTGGGGAAGATGTGAGAGAAATAGGTTTTTATTACAAAGAGAAGGATAAAGAAATTCCTCTTTCTTTTGGAAAGGGTCTGTTGAAAAGGTTGGGAGCAAGTGTAAAGCAAAAGGTAAAGGAAGGAGAATTGAAATATTTCAAGATACATCCCAAGTTGATTCGAAGCAATAATTATGAGGAAAATTCTGTAGCATTTGTTATTCCGAACGAGGAATGGGGTTCTTTGAAGGAGATCCAGAACAATACTTTAAATTTTGAAGTACGTTCTTCATTTCTTCCTGAAGGGTTATCTCAGCAAGTAAAGATTCCCCTTTGGCACATAACAGAAATTGGGTTTAAGGGAGACAAATTCTTAGATAGTTACATGGAGGAAGTGAAAATAACTGAAAATGTTAGTAAAGAGTGAGTTAATATCCAAAATAAAGGATTATTTTGATTTGAATATTTACGAGACCAAGGTCTGGCTGGCGTTGCTTGGGAAGGGGACTGCTTCTGCAGGAGAGATTGCAACAATTTCTGGAGTTCCTCGGTCTAGAACTTACGATGTTTTGGAGAGCTTAGAGAAAAAAGGGTTTGCCATTGTTAAGCTGGGGAAACCTGTGAAATATCTCGGTGTAAAACCAAAAACAATTCTTGAGAAATTAAAAAACAATGTAAGGAAGGAGGCAGAGGAAAGAATAAAAGGTTTATCGAATATTCAAAATACAGACGAGTTTGGAAAGTTAGAGAGCTTATACAATGTAGGAATAAATCCTGTAAAGAGGGAAGATTTATCTGCGGCACTTCGTGGAAAATCAAATATAACAAGTTATCTTAAGGAGATAATAGAAAGCGCGTCTAAAGAAGTGATCATATGCACAAGTGCAGAAGAAATAAAGTCAAAGATAGGGTTGTTTAGTCAAACTATTAACATATTGAAGAAAGGAAAGATAAAGATAAAGATGGCTTTGTATGGAGATAAGTTTTTGATAGATCAGATATCTGGAAAATTAAAGATAAAAGTGCACAAAGCAAAGATAGATGCGAAATTTTTTATTGTGGATAGGAAAGAAATTTTATTTTACTTATCTAAAGGAAAGGGAAAGGAGGATGTTGCAATTTGGTTGAATTCGGATTTCTTTTCAGAAGCATTTGCAACTTTATTCGAGAGGAGTTTATAAAATGGGAGAGATGAACAAGAGAAAACTAAGCAAAGGAGTGAAGGTACTCGGTAAGATTGAACTGGAAAGCCCCGAGGGAATCTTGGAAAAACATAAAAGAATAAGGCAGAATTGGTCTTCAACAAAGCTAACTTCTTTGATGTATGGCCAATTGGAACACTTAGAATGGACACTTTTTTACGATGGAAGAACTCCTATTGGAGTAAATAGAAAGCATTTGTCATCGATAATAAACGGTTTTAGGACTTTAAGGGAGGAATATTTAGAGAGGGGATGGGATACCAAATTTTTTGATGAAGAGGTTTCAGATCTCACTGCTCATTTGAAATATATCCCCTTGAAGAATTAGTCGATAATCTTTAGGTCCTTAATGTACATCTCTTCTATCTTCTTTGAATTTTTATTGCTCCACTTTTTTACGAACGCTTTTAGGCTAAAATCTGGTTTTGTCTTAGCGTAGAGTTTCCCCCTTCTAACAAATGTTCTTTTATGTTCTTTTTTGAATTTTTGGACATTTCGGGGGTCTTTTGCGGATGGTCCTACGTGTATTATCTCTTTTTTCTTCTTAGCAACGACGAAAAATCTTGCAGATTTCTCATTATTGTAATTAAATCCCTTGTTTTTAATATCAAAGTATTTTTTTGATTCTTCTAAAAAATGATTGTAGAATTTGAATAGCTTCGTACCTGCAATATCTCCCTTTTGTTTTGATGTTTTAATTTCTACAAGTATAAACTCATTTCCAGATCTTTTCGCACTTCTTCTTATTCTGTCTATGTCTGTTTTCTTTGGTTCAAAGTGGCTTATTGAGGGGGATTTTAAGAATTTTTTTGCTTCTCTTTTGAATTTCCTAAAAGTTTCCTCAGAAAGAGCAGCAGAGGCATTTCTGTATCTGTGTGTTGGGTCAATGAGAATTATCGGGGATTCGAGTTTAGATTCATTTATATCTAGCAAGATTCTCTTTTTATCAGGATATTGTTTTTCAATATCTATTATTATTTTCTCCTTTGTTAGTTTTGATAATTTTTTTAGAAAATTTTCAAATGTTTTGTAATGAATAAGAAGGAGCTCTAGAGAATATCCTGAAAAGCCTTTAATGTATGACTCTGCGCCGTAAATTCCTTTTGCTTGGCAAAAAGCTTTTGAGAGTAATATTTCCTTTAGGACGTTTGGATTTTCTTTGATTTTCCTTTTTATGTATCTCACATGGGAGTATGAAAGGTCTGTAATGTTCTCTTTTTCTTCGGGTTTATTTATTTTTATCACTGGAACAGCTTCAATATAAAAATTATTAGACACTTTTATCCTAAAATAGTCTCTCGAACCATGTATTTGGGTTTTTTTCCAATTCTCTTTCAGTATTTTGTTCATTTCTTTCGTTAGATCTTTTCCAAGGTATTTTTTTGAAAATCTGAAGAATATGTCTGCATCGTGCAATTCTTTTTTGATTAAAGTTCCCTTTGCTACGCTCCCTCCGATGAATATTTCCACATCAATTTTTAATTTCTTTGCAGTTTTTTTAGAATTTTGTACAAATTCTCTGGTTTTCTTTTCTATGAAATTCAATGTTTCTTTATCTGGCTTTATCTTCTCTAGGGCTGCCTCTAGAATTAGACTAATCTTTTTTTTCATTGAGTTCTTCCTCTCCGAGTTTCTTAGAATATCTGCCGAGAGTCGTTGCAAGGTCTATTATGTATTTTCCTTCTTCTAATTTGTATATTAGGGGTCTTTTTTCATTGAATAAGTTTACAACATCTATTTCGAATTTTCCAGGGCCAGTGATTCGTACAGATTCTAAATCAAGAATTACAGGCTGGTCTTCTTTTTCAATTCCTGCTATTTCTCTTACATCCTTTTCGATTTCTTTTCTCTGAGGTTCAGGGATCTTTATAGGATCTTTTCTAGCATTTTCGAGCTGGTCTTCCCTTATATAAAAAAAGAAATGGCTCCCGCACTCCGCACACCCCTCTAGCAACTCTCTACTTCCTTTTGGGATTATTCTCGAGCATCTGGTACATTGGTGTGGCATTTTAATAAAACTCTCGTAAGCATAATAAATAATAAGAGTATATAAAATATTTGTATGGGACTACTTGTTCAACATCAGTTCTATCTTTTTTGGGTCTCGTTTTATTTCTTTAACAATTGTGGCCGGGCCAATTATTGTTATTGCTCCGAGGTCTCCCCCGCTAAGTGTTCTCACAATTTTTTGTCTTATTCTATCCGCGATTGTATTATTTTGATTTCCAGATATAACTGCTAATTCAATTCCCTTAAACCCTTTTACATGACCTATCATGGCCATTGTATCCCCGATAAGTCTTGTTTCCTCGTCCACTTTTAGTCTTCCTTGTAAAATCAAAATATTGTTCCCCAACGCAATTCCCAATATTTTTCTTATTCTTTCATTGCTATCGAGGCTTCTTATCTCGGAGTAAGGTAAAAACTGGATTGCAAATCCTTTTATCTTTCCAAGTCCTCTTTTTTTCTTTTTTGCTGGCATTTTATCTCTTTTTTGACAATTTAAATATTGCTTCGTAAAATTCTTCTAGATTATTTCCATATTTGGCGCTCAATCCTACGACTTCGTACTCTGGAAATGCATCCTCAATCTTCTTTATTTTTGATTTTTTTAGGTCAATTTTATTTGCAACAATCAGAACTGGGATTTTTCTTGCAACTAAATTTCCTATTATTGTAATGTTTACCTGATTATATGGGTTTTCTGTGGAATCTAGCACTACGACGACGACATCCATGTCATCAAGCCATTTTATACTTTCAACAATTCCTTGAGTTGCCTCCTTTGCTCTTGACTTCGCCTCTTTTTTACCTATTTTGTATTTTAAGAAATCTTCGTAATCTATCTTTGTGGCGATTCCAGGAGTATCAACCATCTTAAACATCATTGTTTTTCCTTTATATTTTATCTCCACTTTTTCCTTAAATTGGACATTCCGCGTTTCATGAGGTACCTTGCTAACACTCCCAATCTCTTCTCCCG
This sequence comes from Candidatus Pacearchaeota archaeon ex4484_71, assembly GCA_002254395.1. Taxonomy (GTDB): domain Archaea; phylum Nanobdellota; class Nanobdellia; order Pacearchaeales; family GW2011-AR1; genus EX4484-71. The sequence goes on along the minus strand of NJDN01000017.1, from coordinate 772 downwards.
TGAAATCTTTGCATATTCTATTCGCAAGGCTTGTCTTCCCTGCGTTTGGAGGTCCATAAAAACCAAGTTTTATCTCCTTGTTGTTCTTGAATATTGTAAAAAATACTTTCTTTAAAAAATTCTTAAAAATTTTTATCGCCATATTATTACTTATTTTTTTTCTTTATTAATCTTTTGCTAGAACTTACTTCTTTTTCAAACTATTTTTGTTTTTTGAGTATTTCTTCATGGCATATCTTATCTGTTCGGGGGTCCACCCTGACTTTCTAAGGCTTTTTCTCACTTCTTCATCAGGCATCTTTCTTCTCTTAACATTATCTATATAGTTTAAAAGATTGTAGAGGTTGTTTTTATTCCCAAATAACCTTTTTTCTTCATCCACTTTCTCTTTTCTTTTATATAATATAAACCATATTAACAATATTAGGAGAATTATTATTACCGCAAGCAATATTAAGAACCAAGGTTTTTGATACCATTCTCTTGTGGAAGAGCTTCCATTGCCACTTCCATCACTTCCCAAATCTCCTTCTGATCCTGCCGAACAATCCATTGTTTCTTGATAGTCCAAGCACGTGTTGTAGTCAGAATTTGTAACACTCCAACATGTCTCTCCTCCAGATGTTCTTTCTATACATGAAGTTCCTTGACCAGGACCGATATTGCTTAAGCAACTATCTTCAGATTCAAAACAATTGTCCGGGTCCCACGTCCAAACAGCTTGGTAGTTGATTATCATTGTTCCGGTGTTATAACAGTTCTCTATTACATC
>NJDN01000016.1 GCA_002254395.1 Candidatus Pacearchaeota archaeon ex4484_71 | reverse complement strand
ACGAAATGATAGGTCACGTAACAGAATCCCAAAATCCCAAGACCTTGTTGATTTCCCACAGGTTCTGCAATAAGCATATTGCCTTTGCTAGGGGAAACCTCTATCTTTGACGGCCAATTTCTTGAATTTACAAATCTCACCTCGTTATTTACTGGGAGATCCAGATTAAAATAATCGTTTTTCTCTCCCGAACCCTTCAGAGCAAGAGTATTCAATTCAACAGCATCTCGGATGTCTCCAAAAACGCTGCTGGCGTTCCACGTGAGAGGCGAACAAGTTAATTCAACACCATCTACAGGAGCGTATAGACGAAGATTATCAATCCCATATTTCTCTAAAAAAAGATCAGATTGTTCCTTTTGATAAACTTTAATAGCATCATCATAAAGTTCTCCAATCTTTGAATTTACCTTTGCATAATGGTCTGAGACAGTTGCTATTTCTCCTTCTTTTTCAACCACCAAATCCATTTTTAAATCCACTTCAACGGATCTTCCACTAATTTTTACTTTCGCGTCTGAAACTCTCTCCGAAATTTGGTACCCTTCATCATAATAGTCATTCAAGTTGCAATCTTTTATACTCTCTTTCACAAATCTTTCAAGATCTTCCTCCATGTCACTTTTTGAGGGCACATTTTGCACTTCTAAATTGTTCCCAGAGATGTAATACCAATAAGGAATTTCCTCTCCAACAAAATCAAGATGGGACGAAAAAGGCATATATCTCGAACCTGGACTAAAAGAATCATAGTACATAGATCCTCCGTTAGCTTCCAAAACAGAAACTCCTTCCGAAAGGTCTTCTTCCAAACAAGACAAAATTGTCTTTTCTACAGGATCTGCAAGAGGGGAAATCTTCTCTTTTCCAGACCTATTTTTTAGAATAAAGTACCCCCCAACTATTGCTACTAAAACCAATGCAATGACGATAAATATGGTAACCTGACCTCTTTTTCCAACCATACCCAAAATATGAAAAAGACATATATAAATATTTGTTTAGTCCTCAAAAAAACATTCTTACCTGTACTTTGTTGCCCTCAAAAAATAAATTCCCCCGAGGAGAACAAGAACTCCCCCCACAAAAATTATCCACTTATCAACAGATAAAAAACTTTCAGGAATTTTTATAAAATCTAACGCAACATTTATGAAATAAATCCCAAAAATAACGTGCACTAAAAACCAAAATGTCTTAACCCCTTTTTTCATGAAATAAAAAAGGAACAATCATATTTAAATATTTCCAACTTCTTTTCCTTATAAGGCCCTATAGTCCAGTGGCTAAGACGTATCCTTGACGTGGATAAGACCCAAGTTCGATTCTTGGTAGGGCCATCATCTTCTTTTGCTCGCCATTCCCCCTTTCCTTTGCCCAGAAAAATCTTCTTCCAATAAAAAATCAAAATTGCCTTTATTGATACCCGACATCTCAACAAAATCTTGAAACAAATCATAAGGCAAGGATCTCCTTTCAGTGAAATAATTCTTAAGAGAAGCGTAATTCACCCCCACCAATCTGTTACACAACTCTCTCAACGAAGGACAATTTACATTTCCTAAAACATTCTTAAGAAATCTTCTTTGTTCCCCTTTCTTAAACCTGACACGCATATTTTAACTATGACACCATAATTTAAAAAACTTTATAAACCAAAAGTTCTGCCTACATTCATGAAAATTCCAAAAACAACCCAGAGATATTGCCCATATTGTAAAAAAGTAACTGAGCAGAAAATCAAGCTTGTTTCCACCGGAGGTAAAAGGGGAACGCTTAAAAGAGGAGGGATTGCAAGAGCGAAACTAAGAGGACTAGGAGTAGGAATAGGAAATAAAGGAAAGTGGGGATCCAAGCCTGCAGTATCAAAATTTAAAAGAAAATCAAAAACAACAAAGAAAACAAATATAATGTACACTTGCAAAGAGTGTGGGAAATCAAAATACAAGAAAAAAGGTAAAAGGGCAGGTAAACAACTACAAGAATAAAAATGGCAATACAAAAGAAAAAGAAAAGATTTTTTGAGGTCGAATTGCCTCTGATTAGAAGGTCTACCCAATTACAAGCATTTTCTCCCCAAGAACTTGATGGAAGATTTATAAAATACGATCTTACAAGGACCATGAAGGGAAAAAGTTTGATGATAACTTTTAAGATAAAAGTAAAAGACGATGAAGCAACAGTTCTTCCGAAGGAAGTAAAGATTATGCCTTATTTTTTAAGAAGAGTCGTTAGAAAAGGGACGGACTACGTGGAAGACTCTTTTAGCACAAATTGTAAAGATGCACGATTAAGAATAAAACCTTTCTTGGTGACAAGAAGAAGAGTTTCGAGAAGAGTTAGAAAAGCCCTAAGAAATAAAGCGAGAGAAGAGCTAATAAATTACGTGAAAGACAAAGATTTTGAGACACTCTTTGACGAACTTCTAAAAAACAAAATACAAAAGCCATTAAGTCAAAAACTGAAAAAAATCTACCCTCTCTCAACATGTGAATTGAGAGTTTTGAAGGTAGAAAAGTTCCCCGGTCAAGAAGAGGAATAAAAGTTTCTAAATTAAAAGATAAACCTTTTAAACAAATAATTCTTGTGAAGCCCATGCCTCTATAGCTCAGTGGTTAGAGCGGCTGCCTTGTAAGCAGTAGGTCGGGGGTTCGAATCCCTCTAGAGGCTTTCAACAATTTGTTAAAATTATACTTTCTGCACCTTTCCCTCACTAATCAAAATTTCTGCAATTTCTTTTGGAATGTTTGCAATCTGTCCTTCTTCGAAAGGACCAATTTTTTCTCCTTCTAGATCTGTAAGCTCCTCAACATGTTCTAAAAACACTATAAGCATGTTTTTCATGTCTTTCTCTACATCCTTATCCCCATTTATCACCATGTTTAGCTGTTTATCCGATTCTTCTATAGATTCTACAAGTTTTTCAAAAAGATCCTTCTCAACCTGCAACATATTTTCAAAATCCTTCCTTGATATACCTGTTTCAGAGGCAATAAGCACAAGATTCAATATTTTCTTTCTTCTCCTTCTCAAAAGTTCTTGGAAAAGAGTCACTGCATTCTCTAACTGTTTCTTTGTTTTAAGAAGACTATCTGAAAAGACGTCATCATCTTTGGCTGCTGCTTCTCTCTTATCCTTTAAATACTTGGCAACCTCTCTAAAAAAACTCTTAGAAATGGGCTGTAAACTCTCAGAATACCTCTCCTTTTTCGCGGCCTCATAGATATCTTTATATGTAATCATTGGAAGTGAAAGAATGCACGTATTTTTAATAATTACTGTCCTCTAAAAGAATAAAATTACCTTTTAAAGCCAACTTTTTTCAAAAGATCCTTTCCATTAATAGCCCCTAGCTCACCCTTCTTTGCTTCCTTTTCATTAAACTTTTTTTCTTTTGGGATTCCAAAATCGTATAACAAAACAGGAACTGGACTTGCAGAATGCCCTTTCAATTTACAAGGCGTAGAATGGTCTGCACTAACAAGAACCTTTATTTTCTTTGGGGGAGCAAATTCTCTCAAAAATTTAAAAAAAGTTCTGTCAATATACTCTATCATCTCTTTCTTCTCTAAAGGCTTATTATCATGACCTGGAGAATCCACTTCCTTAAAATGTATATAAGCGTATTCTGCCTTTTTGTGATTTTTTTTCAAAAACTTTACAGCAGATTTGCAAGCCTTTCTCAATCCATCATACAAATTTTTATATGCATCTAGATTTTTTAACTTGGGATAACTAAATGAGGAATTCTTCATACCACAGGCCTGGGCAAAACCTTTTTCAAGAGGAGAATATGTAAACGAGACCCATTTCTTATACTGCTTCAACCTGGGTTTCTCCACCCCTGCCCCCCTAACCATCAAATAATTTGCAGGCAATAAAGCACTCTCCCTTCTTTTCATATTAACTGGATGTGTATTTAAAACGTCAAAAGCCTTTGAAAGGAATTCATTAACTAACTTGGCTGTATACTTTGAATTTTCCTCGTCGTCAAGAGCCCTGCATAGATTAATTTTATCTACATCTCTTGAACGCCCTTTAGAATAAGTAATGTCGTTCCCAGTTATATTATCTGAAAAACCTCCCCTGAATACCAAAACCCCTCTATGGTGTAAAGTCGGCTTGAACTCAAACTTACAAGGCATCTTTATCTTATTTAAAGCCTCAGATAGACTTTGGGCCTCATTTGTAGTTAACGTTCTTGCAACTCTCCTATCTAAGATATTTCCTCTTTCTAAACTATCAATCGTGGCAAAATTTACCCTTAAAGCAAGATCTCCCCTTTTCAAACTCAATCCTGCCCCAAGTGCTTCAAGCTGTCCTCTTGTACTTGTCAACAAATCATTCCCAAAAATAGAAACCAAAGCTTCATCAGATTCAGGCACAAAAGCAGGCTTCACCGGATACATATATCCTAACTTGCCCCTCGTTGCAAAAAAATCTAGATTCGGAGTATTTGCAGCTTCAAGACAAGTTTTACCATCAAACCTTTTATTATCTGCCCCTCCAAGACCATCAATTATTATAAAAACCCCCTTCATAAATCGAAGAATCTCCTATTCTTTATAAAAATTTAGCCACTAATTTATAATGAATACTTTTCTAGCACAAAACTGAGTACTCAAAGACTTCATCATAATGTATAAACCACTTCTGGGCCTTCTCCCGAGAAGCATTTTCAAAAACTTTCCTGAACAATCTTATCGAATTCCCATGCGCAGAGATCGCTACATTCACTTTACTTTTACAGACATATTTTTTTAAATATTTGATAAAATCTCTCACTCTCTTTTCCACATCCAAAAAAGATTCTCCTCCCACCGCAGAAACTTCATACCCTCTGTGTATCGCTTCATATTCTCGTTCCCCAAAAAACCTTTTTATCTCTTCTTCCTTCAAAGATCCAAGCCCCTTAAACAACCCCTCTTTTAGATGAATCTTGTATAACTCTCCCCCTACTGTTTTTATAAAATCCTCATGAGAGGTGCCCTCAAGAACCCCATAACTTCTTTCAATAATCCTATCGTCCACAATGATTCGCTTGCACTCGGGATGAAACTCCAAAACATAATCCAATGTTTCTTTAGAACGGGGAAGACTCGAGCGGAAAGCAACATCAATTTTCTTGCCTTTCAATTTCCTTGCAACCCTTTGAGCATCCCTCCTTCCCTCCGAAGTAAGAAAAGTATGTCTCCTACCTGTAAAAAGACCTCGAACATTATAATCTGTCCGTCCGTGCCTAAAAAGATATATTTTATACCTCTTTTTAACCATATAAGAAACAAAGAGAGATCATTTATAAATTCTTCAAAAATAAAAAACCTTAAAACACACGTATTTTTAGTATAGCTATGTTCAACAAATTAAGAGAAAAATTAAAAGGATGGGTTCAAAAAGTATCTGAAGAAAGCAAAGAAGAAAAACCAAAAAAAGAAAAAGACTCCAAAAAAAAAGAGCAGAAAAAAGAAAAAAACCCAAAAAAGGAAGAGGAAAAAGTAGAAGAAGAGAAAACGAAAGAAGAACCCAAAAAGGGAAAAAATAAAAAATCTATTTTTAACAAGCTCACTTCAAATAAAAGATTAATAGCTGAAAAAGATTTTGAAAAATATTCTGAGGACTTGGAAATGCTATTCTTAGAAAACAATGTAGCATTAGAAGTTGTAGATAAAATAATAGAAAACTTAAGAAAAAAAATAGTGGACAAAGAAGTGAATAAAAAAGAAATAGAAAATGAAATAAAAAATTCGTTGAAAGAAATAATTGAAAGTGTTCTTCTTCCCCCAATAAACATTGTTGAAAGAATAAATCAAAAGGAGGAAAAACCATTTGTAATGCTCTTCTGTGGAATTAACGGAGCAGGCAAGACAACTACTATTGCAAAAATTGCCAATTTGTTGAAAAAAGAGGGGATAAGTTCAATTATAGCAGCAGGGGACACTTTTAGAGCAGCATCGATTGAACAGTTAAAAAAACACTCTGAAAAATTAAATTTGAAATTGATAGCTCACGAATATGGATCTGACCCTGCCTCGGTTGGCTTTGACGCTATAAAGTATGCTAAAAAAAACAAAATTGACACAGTATTAATCGACACCGCCGGAAGAATGCACACTGAAAAAAATCTTTTGAAAGAAATGGAAAAAATAAAAAGGGTATGCAACCCGGACTTAACGATTTTTGTTGGAGAATCAATAACTGGAAATGATTCGACAGAACAAATAAAATCTTTCGACGAATCAATAGGAATAGATTCAATAATTTTGAGTAAAGCAGACATAGATGAAAAAGGTGGGACTGCTTTAAGCGTAGGATACACCACAAAAAAACCAATTTTATTCTTGGGAAAAGGTCAAAATTATGAGGATTTAGAACCTTTTGATAAAAAGAAATTTATTGAAGAGTTAGGATTATAGAAAATAATATCTTTTTCAGAACGAGAATTATTATAAATAAATCTTTCCTCCAAATTTCAACATGAAGAATTTCGAAGACAAATTTTATGTGTCTGGATCAGTCTCCGAGGTAGAGAAAGTAATCAAGATTTTAGAGGACCTTCCTGCTGGCACCTTCCCTACGTTGGAGGGGGATTTGCATGGAAGAGAGATATCTGTTGAAACAACATGGGAAGAAAGTGCAGAAGGAAAAGGAACACTGGGATTAAAATACTTAAACGGAAATGAAAGAAGAGTAAATATCCCTCCCGGTGCCAGTGAAGTGAAGTATGTTGAACTAGAAGGACTATCAAGAAGTATAGAATTTCTATGGGAAAACGTTCGATACAAAATAACAATTGAAGACAAATAGCAAAACCCAAAATTTATTAACCTTCTTTTTGCTTTTTTTAGTATGTTAGAAAAACTAGGAAAAGCCATTAAAAAAGCCCAAGACAAGATAGCAAATGCTATATTTCTTGATAAAAGCCTTGTAGAGGGAATTATAAAAGACATCCAACGAGCGCTTATAGAAGCAGACGTAGAAATAATTTTAGTAAAACAGCTCTCGGACAAACTAAGAAAAACCGCGTTTGATGAAAGAATAAAAGAAATAGAGAAAAAAGAGCATCTTATCAAGACAATTCATGAAGAACTGACATCAATCCTTGGTAAAAAGAAAAAATTAGAAGTACCTGAAAAAGGCCAAGCGAGAATAATGCTCCTGGGGTTATATGGTGCCGGGAAAACTACAACAATCGCAAAACTAGGAAATTATTTCAAGAAAAGAGGAAAAAAGGTTGCTCTAGTAGGCTTGGACGTCCACCGACCCGCCGCGAAAGAACAGTTGAAGCAACTTGGTGAAAAAAACAATCTAAATGTGTTTATAGACTTTGAAGAGGAAGATGCTTTAAAGACTTATAAAAAATTCAAAAATGATTTGAAAAAATATGAAGTAATTCTAGTAGATACTGCTGGAAGACATGATCTTGATAAAGAACTAATAAAAGAAATCAAAGAGCTGGGAAGAGAAGTCTCTCCAACAGAAACAATCCTTGTAATGCCTGCAGATGTGGGACAAACTGCAAAAAAACAGGCCTCAGAATTTCAGAAAGCACTAAAAATCTCAGGGGTCATAATCACAAGAATGGATTCTACCGCGAAAGGAGGAGGGGCCCTTACCGCATGCGCAGAAACAGAGGCCCCGGTGTACTTCATAACAAACGGTGAAAAAATTAATGACATAGAAGAATTTAATCCTGATTCATTTTTATCACGCCTATTGGGAATGGGAGATCTAAATGCTCTTTTAGAAAAGATAAAGCTAGCAACTGACGAAAAACAACAAAAAAAGATGCAAAAAAAATTAGAAGAAGGAAAGATCTCACTAGAAGATGTGATTGAACAAGTGAAGTCTATGAACCAAATGGGGGGCTTTGACAAGATAAAATCCTTAATACCTGGAATGGCAAGTGCGAAGATTTCAGATGATGTTTTAAAATCCCAAGAAGAAAAAGTTCAGAAATGGGAACACATAATAAAATCAATGACCTCTGAAGAAAGAGAAAACCCAGAGGTAATACAAAAACAAACCACTAGAATAAGTAGAATCGCTAAAGGGGCAGGAGTGAAAAATAGCGACGTACGCTCTCTATTAAAACAATACGACCTACTCAAATCCTTTGTGAAAGATTCTTCAGGGTCAGACCTATCAGAAGGAATTTCCCAAAAACAAATGCAAAAACTAATGAAGAAATTTGGTAAGAAAAAGATGAGAAGATTTATGTGACCCCCCTAAACTTTTTATACTAAATCTTCTAATTAATTTGATGAAACAGAAACTAAAATACTCAATAATATTGACTATTTTTATTTTGTCCTTCTTAAGCTCAATTGTGCTCTCATTTGTCCCGATAGAACAAGCATGTGGGGGGATAAATAACGGATGTTACCAGGTGCAAACTTCAAATTACGAAAGCACGCTCGGGATAAAGAACAGCACCATAGGTTTAATCGCTTTTGCAGCAATCTCTTTAAT
>NJDN01000035.1 GCA_002254395.1 Candidatus Pacearchaeota archaeon ex4484_71 | reverse complement strand
TGCGAGGGCTATGGGATGATTGCCATACAAAATTTAGCTAGGCTTTTTGCGAAAACCGGAGAAGCATTAATTTATGACAGAAATGCTAGTTGTGATAGTGAGGGGAGATATAATTATTTTTATTTCACATACGGAAATGAAACTGCGATAAAAAAGATTGGGAATGACTGTTATGAAATCGTTATAAAAGGTAACGACGATGAATGTGAGATTCTCCCAGTCACAGAAAAACTAATGGTTGAGATGTATGTTCGATACGGTCAGCAATTTTTTAATAATTAGTTTTTACGATTTGTTTTTCTGAAACTTGATCTTCTATAGATATATTTCAAATCGTCTTTTATCGGAACCCCTCTTATTCTGAACAACCTCACTTCTAAAAACCAAATTGCAAGGACAAACAAAGTGCTTCCAAGATACCAAAATAGCTTGTGGGTTAGTTCGAATGCTTGAGATTCTTCCACATACATTATGCTTAATGTTATTATCCTTATGAAATTGATTACGAAAAATGCTGCAAACGATAAGAAAATCATCTTTATTCTTTTAAGGACAGGTATGTCTGGAATTGTTAAATTTAGGATAAGAAGGAGATAATATGCAGACCCTGCTATGCATGCTCCGATAATTTCTATTGGAAAGCTATTTACAAAAACTATATTCTTTAATATAGAAACCGGATAAAACAAGCCCAATACCCAAGACACTGGATGGATTGTAAGTGGGAGAAAAACAAGGTAAAAAATACTAAATCCCGGCAGTGCAATTAAAACTAGGATAAGATATCTCCAAAAGATACTTGAATATTTATTCCTCATAAAAGATGTTGGGCAATACTCTTTAAGAATTTATTTATTTTCGATAAATTCTTGCAGCAACAACAATTATTGCTATTATAAGTATAAGGTTTAATAGGATAATTCCTCCAAGCTTCCAATTCGCCTTTATGAAATCCACAACCTTTGTCCTAGATTCTTCCACAAATACACCTATAGGTTGACTCTTAACGACTTCTCCTTCATCCGATACTATATCTAAATTGAAGATTTTATCTCCAGACATTTTCCTGTTGATATCAAAGGTCAAGAGCACTTCAGTTGCTTCTCCTGGAGCTATTCTTACAATATCTCCGCTAATAGACTTTAAGGTAGCCCACTCTTCGTAATCTTTTGGAATTATAGAATAAAGAGATTCATACTTGTTATTGTTTTCAATTATTACCTTTATAGTCATTTCTTTGCCAGAAATTGCCTTTTCAGACTCCAACTCCGCAGATATTGAAGGCGGAACTACAATGTGGCAATCCTGTACTTTGAACGATAAAAACCTCTAAAACTACATTGTACCATTTGTCAGATAGGTTCTCAGGAAGAGTAAAACTGAAATCAAAATTCTCGTCTTCGAAAGCATCGATATCTCCGACGTTTATTCTCTTATCAATTCCTAAATCTTTACTGTATGCAGTGATGTAAACATCTCTCTGATCATCGTTTCCAATGTTCCAAACATCACCGTTTACCATAACGTCTTGTCCGCAAGTAAATGTTTCGTTTTCAAGCGTGAAGTCTTCCAATTCAAATCCGTTTAGCACTGGGTTTCTCAAAATAACAAAGTCATCTCCAGACTTAACGTCAACATTCAAAGAATCTGCATTGCAACTCTCATTCCCATCATAAGGACTATCGCTGTCGTCTATTTCTCCTACAGCTTTTACATAAAGTATTGCATCCTCAGAGTCAAAATCATCGATTCTCCTATCAAGGGTAAAACTGAATGTTTTTGTCTCCTCGTCTCCTTCTCTAATCTCGAAATCTCTCAAATCCCCATGGTCTACTCTTTTTCCGTCGGTTGTGTATAACGCCCATGAGATTTCTACATTATCCATGTCCCAATTTCCATTATTCTCTACTCTTACATCAACTTCGATGGTGTCAAAAAGATACCAGTAATCATCTTCATCTCCAAATCCGTTTACGCTAATGTCATCAATGCTTACATCTAAATTACCCTCGTTCTGAGAGTCTCCGCAAAAACTAACTCTTTCAAAGGGAACAGTTTCTTGCTCTAGTCCTGAGACACTTCCATTAATAGACATGGTTGTGGAGTAAGTTTTTCCCATCTCAAAATCAAAGTTTGTGGTATCGTAATTGACTGCCACAGTTTTTGTTTCGTTAGCATTTATAGAAAATACGTTCAAATCAAAAGTTATTTCATCACCATCTGAGTCCTGTATTGGGCTAAAACTTAACGAAATACTTTCGTTTTGATCGCTAGTTATAGTAACATTAAAAGAATTTTCGTATGGGGAAGGATTTTGAAAGCTAACAGTCATTGTTGCGCTTGTGAAAGACAGCAACGCTAAAACAAATACAATTCCAAAAATACTTGTCAAGATGTTCTTTTGATTCATTTTATTGTAATCATTCTGGAGTTAACACGGTTTATAAAGATTTCTATTGTCAATGATATAAAATTCTGTTTGTTTCAAAAGTTTTATATAAGAGGAGATGTTAAGATTTTCAACGGTAAAATGGTTCTAAGAGCAAGAGAAAATTCACTCGGTGCATGGGCTTTTTTGATAGGTGTGATTCTTGCAGTCATAATTGGAGTTAGTACCGCTTCATTTTTGCCTTTCGAATTTTTGACAAAATACAGCCCACAGATTTATGCTATTTTAGTCCTTATAGGTTTGATAGTTGGATTTTTCATTAATGTGTCAGGCAAAGATTCTCAAACATTTTTGATATCTGGAGCAATAATAGTAATAGTCAGCCGTTTTGGAATGGAAAGCGTAGTGGGTTCAATAATTGGGATAGGAATAGGAGATTTAGTTAGTTCAACGTTCGGAGCACTTTTAGCCCTTTTTGTACCAGCGACAATAATAGTGGCTATAAAGACTCTTTTTTCTGCAGCGAAGATTTAGGATTCATTTCTTCAAGAGAGTTTATATTTATTATTCTAGAATCTTCTAAGTCCATACGAGGGCAAGCGGTGTTCACCCAGGAGTTTATTCCAAAATTCTCAAATTCTGAGATGTTAATGCCGTTTGCTAAAAAGACATACCCTTTTTTATCCTTCAAATTCCTTTTGAAATCTATAGCTCTCTTTAGTCTTTGTTGTCCGGGCTTTGTCGTTACAAGAATCCCTATTTCCTTAGAATTAAGATAATTGAGGTAAGATCCTTTTAATCTTTTTTTCATTTTTTCCACATCTTGCCCCTCTACCCTATGGAACTTGTTACCTTCAAGAATAAATACGGGTATCCTCGACTCATATTCAAGAGATACTGAGTGAAATCTACCTTCTCCCACTAAAAGTATCGCTTCTGTCTCTTTGGGAAATTTTGGCTTGCTGCACCCAAGAACTTGTAGAAAGGAAACTATTTCCTTATTCTTTTCAGATAGTCTATCCTTTATCTTTTTTGCCAAGCTCTTGTACTGGATGGAATAACAAACAGCAATTCTCTCAGGGAGCTCTTTTTCAATTGAATCAATTATCTTTTTATTAAAAGAAATTTTCTCTTTAGCGGGAATGAACATTATTTTCATATTAAAAATTACTCTTTTTCTTTAATAAACTTATTTGCTACGCCAAGATAAAGGTTTTTGCCAATTTCAATCTAGAATTTAGTATAGGTCTTCGAAGCTTTTCTTTTTCTCTTCTTTCGGTCTCTCAACTTCCTTAGGAATTGTGGCAAAAGAAGGCGTGGCAATTATAACATCTCCAAATCCTCATAATCTTTTAGAAGGAATAGTTTAACCAAAATCTTATTTTCTTTCTTTTCTTGTTCTAAATCTATTTCCAAGTAATCTTCGTCTACTTGTCCAGAATTGTTTCCAGAAAATGCGTCCCTTATTTTTTTGAATACCATATTTAACCTAGATGTGAATTATTTATAAAGATTTCGGGGATTTTTTGTATATGTTACTCTTTTTTTGAAGACAAAATCTCTTCTCGGAGCTTCCCAGACTTTTCACTTATTTCTTTTTCTTGTTTTTCATACCTTTCTATTTTGTCTTGTAACATCTTTTCTTTATTTTTTAGTTCCTCTTCTACCTCCTTTTTTTCCTTCTTCATCATTAATTGTCCAACAGATTTATAGACGCTGTCTCCCGCGTTCGATACTTCTTTTATCGCAGCTCTTGTTTCTGCCAACTCCATTTCAAAAGCTTGCTTTTGCAATAAGATATTTTGTAGTGCTTGATCCAATATTTGGAGTTCTTGAATTTTATCTTCTGTCATTTTTAAATTGCTTTAACCTTTTTTACTTTTGACCTTGGCTTAAAGAATATTTTGCTTCCACAGTGTGGGCAAACAAATCTTTTTTTAAGCTCCTCGCTGTCAATCTCTTTCTCGCATTTGAAACACTTATATTTTACCATTTTATTCTTCCTTTAAGTAGTATGTCCCTGCAGCAAATTTCTTGCCGCATTTTGTGCATTCCCAAATTCCTTTTGCTCTTCTCTTAACTCCCATCTTACCGCAAAAAGGGCATTTTTGTTTTTTTCTTTGTTTTTCTTCTACTTTTACTAATTTATTTTTCACGGTTTTACCATATCTAGCTCCAAATCTTCCCGCGGACTTTGATTTTTTCAGTTTTGTTGTCATTTTGTTTTTCGAAATGGGGCTACCCGGATTTGAACCGGGGTCACGAAGTCCCAAACCTCGTAGGCTACCAGGCTACCCCATAGCCCCAATAGGAAAATAGAGCCATAGAGCTTTATAAAGCTATTCCAACCTATTTCCCGGTTTTTGTGGCTTCTGCCCTTGCTGCCTTTGCTTCTTTCTTCGCATCTTCTGCTTCTTTAGCGGCCTTAGCAGCTTTTAATTTTTTATCTTGGATGGACTTTATTTTTGAGAAAAATTCGCTTAGCTCTTTTTTCTTTTCTTCAGGAGTTTCAGTTATCTCATTTGATATTTCTTTATCATATTTCCCCTCATCTATTTCTTCCTCCACTTCCACGGGTGACTTGTTTTCAATTAGTATTCCTAAACTAACACAGCTTCCTGCAACAGTTTTGACAGCGCTTTTTAGGTCATTACATAACAAATTAGGCAATTTAGTTTTTGCAACCTTTATTATTTGTTCTATTGAGGCGTTTGCAATTTTCATGTCGTTTTGCATTCCAGATCCTTTTTCTACACCCAATTCTTTTTTTAGTAATTCAGAAACCGGGGGAGAAAACACTTTTACTTCAAATTCTTTTGTTTTAGAGTCAATTTCTAATTCTACAGGAACTTTCATACCTCTAAAGTTCGAAGTAGCCTCGTTTATCTTTGAGATTACCTGGCCCATGTTTATTCCTGCTGGCCCTAACTTTTGGCTTAGTGCTGGCCCGGGCTTCATGGCCCCTCCTTCTGCTAAAATTTTTATTTGCATTATTCTTCGTCCTCCTCACGTCTTATAACTCTTATATTATCTATCTTAATAGTAACTGGAAGTGGAATCACCGCTCCCAACAAACTCACTACTACTTCTTCCTTTTGTTTGTCAATTCTTAAAACTTTTGCTTTTTCACCTTTTAAGGTAGAACCAATTATTTCCACAATATCCCCTTCTTTTATCTTCACAGCTCCAATTGTTGGTTCAACCATATTTTTTATCTCGTCATAACTAATCGTTCTTCCGATAATTCCTTTGATATACTGTAAATTATATACTGCTTCCTCCGCAGAATCTCTGTCCTCTGCTTCCAAGAATATATACCCTCTAACTCCGTGCGGCCTTAATATACTATAAACATTTATGTCCTTTTTAGAGACTCTATTGTATATAGACTCAACAGCTCGGTCTTCTTTGTTTGTTGTTACTTTTATTACATAAATCATTTCAGCTCCGTCTACCTCTTAAGAACTTAAGAAGCAGTATATTTATTTGATAAAAAGGGTTTATAAAGGTTTAGTCTTGGCTCCTGAACTTTTCCCATTTTTTTCTGGCGTGTTCTTCTACAAATTCTCGTTCAAGTTTATTCATTTTCATTTTTCTTACTGCATTTCTCCAAGGAGGGTAAATTATCTCCCCTTTCACCAGAGAAGCTTCTTTTAAGGAAATAACTGGAAAATGCAGAGGGATCTCTCCTTTTTTTCCAGAGATATTCAATGCAACAAGATATCTTTGGCTACCCCCCCTTTTCCTAGATCCAAGGTATAATCCTTCCATATCTCTAGATTGATATCTTATTCTGTAAATTTCCCCCACTTTTGGACGATTTTTTTCTAGCATTTTAGAATCTTTTATCTAATGA
>NJDN01000015.1 GCA_002254395.1 Candidatus Pacearchaeota archaeon ex4484_71 | reverse complement strand
GTTTAATAAACAGTAAAGGAGTACTGCTTGGTTTTCCCCTGTAGCTCAGTGGCTAGAGCGTTTGGTTCATACCCAAAAGGTCACAGGTTCGAATCCTGTCGGGGGAGCAATTAAAATTATTATTAACTTAATTATTAATTAAATTTAAAGTCATGAAAAATTTAATCGAAAAATTTGAACATTTTTCTGGAGTTGATTTTGGAAGCTTCTTCGGAGTTTTGATTATTATTCTCTCTATTCTTTTGTTCTCTGGCCTCAAAGCAAGAGGGCAAGCGACAATGCAAGTTTACACTCGTGTAACATCTTCCACCCTAGAACCTGATGTCAATATTTGGTTTCAGAAAGCTTTAACACAAAATAAAAAAGTAGGGGTTTGGGGATTTTTATTGGTCGAGGAAAATTGGGCGGAAGCATATGGAGGAATTCTTTATTCTCCTATTAAATGTCTTGAATTAACCTTCGGGGCAGGCATTGAACAAAGCTCGGAAAACTGGAGGTTATCTGCAAACATGTTTTTTACAAAAAAGAATATTCACTTCTTACTGGCTACCGAAAAAGGGGCTGGAGAGGACAACTGGTGGTATAAAAGTTTTCTTACCTATTCTTTAAAGAATTTTGATGTAGGAGTTATGTCTTGGAGATTTCATGGGACTGGCCCCTATGTTTGTTTCAATTCTAACACTGGACTTTCCTTTTGGGTAAACCCCGGTAGAGACCTTGAATTGGGGGTCAACAGGGTGATGGTTGGGATTGATTTTCACATAGATTAAACACCAATTGAAAACAAAAATTATCAAAATAACGAAACTAATTATTTAATCATTAAAAAAACAAAAAAATGGAAAATTCAAAAAACAAAAAAATGGAAAATTCAAAAAACAAAAAAATGGAAAATTCAAAAAATGAAATTAGAATATTAAAAGAAGCAATTGACCTAATAGCTGGTCTTTTGTGGCTTTTCTTTGCAATTTCACTTATTCCACTTGCAATTACAGGTCTTCCTCTTCTTTTTTACTCCTCTGAAAGTTCAAATTTCCCTTTGGTTGCTGGCATATGTTTTGGGATTTTTATTTCTGCAATTACTGCGACTTTTTTGAATACGGGATTCTCTTCAATGATAAAGAAGGATTCAAAAAAGAAGGAGAAGTAATGGGATGTCGGGACTTTTTTCATAGTTTAAATTAAACCAAAATCACGGGAGGATCTTCGGCCTAAGAACAAGTGGAAATCAAAAAACAAAAACGCCCTTGTTCGCAATATGGATCCTCCCTTATTCCTCCGTAGTCTAGTTGGTTAAGACACTTGGTTGCCAGCCAAGTATCACAGGTTCGAATCCTGTCGGGGGAGCAATTAAAATTAACGCTATTACTAACAAAATTAAAAACAAAAATGAAAAAATTAATTTTGAGTTTAATTATCCTCACAGGAATCTCTCTTGTGAGTTGTTCGACAGTGGAGCAATCCACGAAATCTTCTGTTCCATATCTTGCAAACCATTCAAAGGAGACCAAGATAGGAAATATTAATCAGGATGAAGATCCTTTTGCATTGCACAGGGTCAAGTTGTTGGATGGTCGCTGGTATGTTACAAAAAGAGTAGGGAGTGAACAATATATTACTCCTCTCTCTGAAACTGAAAACTTTTTGACCTCTAGCGGGAGAGACAGTCTTGTTTGGAGAGAAGTGTATGTAAATCGACCATTTTACATCGGAGGTCTAAAGGTTAAGAGTGTTTTGATAACCAACCAAGAGTTGGATGTTGATTTTCTCAATTCAATGAATAAAGAGAATCTCACGAACAAAGACTACAAATACAATGTGTCTGAAATCTGTTGGGAGAAAGGAGATGATACACTGTATTATTGTCAACTAGACCGAGAAATTCCAAACTCTCTTCACTTTGCATTTATGCAAAAAGAAAAAACCACTATTGGTCTTCATAATGGAACCGGAAAGATAAAATTATATTGTGATGAAATTATGATCCCCGTAAAAGCTACAGGCAAAGAGAAAGGGAGAATCTTATCTTCTTTCGGAAAACCTATTGTCGAAAAAGCAAATTCAAATAAAGAGGAAGTTTCCCAAAGTGAAGAAAATCCTTCAGAAGGAACTTTCTCTCCTCAAAGTAAAAGTCCTTCTATTAGCAGATCTCAAACTGTCTTCGATGAGGACTTCATCTTACACATCGTGGGAGAAGGGGAAACAATATTTGATATTGCTACTTACTACCGAAATCTCTATCCTTGGGCAAAAGTTTCAAGGATTATTGAGATTATGCGGGCTCTTAACCCTAAGATAGATCTTGATTCTTTATATCTTGGCCTAAAAATAAGGGTGTATAAGATACCTCAAGGTTCTTGACAGGATTGCTTTGCCCTCCTCTTGAAAAATAGGAGGGGTTTTCACAACATCAAACCTTTTTTATAATTAAAAAACAAAAACAAAAATGAACGAAGAAACTATTAGAAATGAATTTGTTAAGGCAGCAACAAAAGACAGACATCCTGAACTTTCTGGAATGGAACGGCCTCCCGTCGTGGGAAAAGTTATTTATGGCATTGAAGCCAGGATTTATTCTGAAGACTTAAAAAAACTGGTGGAGGGAAATTTGAATACTCTTCCAGAAAGAGAACAACTTATCCTTCGTAAGAGGATGTTTGAGGAGCTAAGTATTGCCGAATTAAGACGTGAAAATCTTCCAGGGTGGGCAACTCTTCTTAAAGAGAAATCTGGAAGGGGAGAGGTGCCGGAAGTTTTGATGAAAGTCGTTGGAGAAGGGATAAAAACCTTTGAAGAAGACTAATTGTATGCATTGTTGGAGGGCACAACTTAATTCTTATTTTGTTATGCCTTCCTATTTTTTTAAAAATAATCTTAATCAAAATATCTGAAATATTTAAGTTAACAATTTAATAACAAAAAACAAAAAAGAAAGGAAAAACTTATGGAAAAATTAAAAGAAAAAAAACGCATTTTTTGGAAGGTATTTCTTGAGGCTATTTGGGCTTCAGTAATTATAATATTCTTTGCATTAATCTTTTTCAATCCCGCGGGAGAAAAACAGAGCAATTTACCAGAAAAAGGAATCGTTGAAAAGCAAAAGACATATTCTGTAGAGTCTTTTTTGCAGGATTATCGTGAGGCCTATGAAGGATTTCATACAAGCGAATTTGTGGCCGAAATTTCAATACTTGTCGAAGATAATCTTAATGCCACATCTTTTACAGAAAGGGAGGAAATTGAGAAGAGAATAATTGAAGTCAAAAGCTGGTTGGATAACAATGAGAGAAGGGCTATGGAGAAGGCTGTGAGGGGATACCCCAAAAAAATCCAGGCATTGTTTCTACTTGAAACATCACAATAAAATTACGCCGGTTTAAAATAATTATCCATTTGTGTATTTTTTTCCAGAGAGTGAGCATAAAGAGGTAGCAGGGAAACAGCCTTTTTGTGCCCTCTCTATTTTTAAGTTTCATTTCAATTTTTAGAAAGGAGGTATTTAATTTTTATTCAGGATTAATTTCTAAAATTAAGTCAATGTTTCTATTCTTTGATTTTGATTTCCTGATTTTACCTGAAAACTATTTTGTTATAAAAGGGGTTGTTGGCGAAGAAGAGAAGTTGTTAAAAGATCCCGCCTATGCTCTGCCCCTTAGCATTCAGAAAAAAGGTGAAAAGCGCGTACGCAAGATTCCAGGTCTTGGGCAGTAGCCAAAGTCAAAATCAAGAAGCGAAGAGAGGTTGGCAAATGTCAGCGCAAAAAGATTTGTTGTGTTTGTTGACCTCTCTTTTGTTATCTTCCTCAGAAAGCCAGAGAAAGAGGATTATCTGATGATTCAGTCCGCAAGAGTTATTTAATTGCATAAAATCCTGTTATTAAACATTTAAAGCTATGCGAAAATTCATTTATTTCAGCATTTTTTTGAGAAGTTTGCCGAATTGCCTGCAAGTAGCCGGTGGCAGAAATTTAAGGTGATATAAAAATTGAGAAGCACCAAATTTTCAGCTGTCGAGAAGTTGGGTTTTAATCAAATTGCTAAAAGGAGTAGCAAATTAAAGGAGGAGTGAAGAGATTTCCTAGCTTCTCCTTTTTCTTTTGAAATTGATGTTCAAACGAATATAGTTTGAGCGAGATATTTTTTGTCAAATTATTGTTAAATTTAAAAAAGGAGGAAAAATGAAAAAATCAATTGTTTTTGTATCTCTTTTTCTGTCGGTAATGGCTGCCGCAACGATTACATTTTTAGGCCTTTGTGAAGATGATAGAGAAGGCATTGAGGGGAAGGATTCATCTTTTGGGCCTTATGCCAAAGTAACTAAGGAAATCCCTTATGGCGGAAAGGGAGAGGTAGAAGTAGAAGGAGGAAAAAAGTACCCTGCGTATTCTTCAAATGGAAAGATTCTTGAGGGGGAGAGAGTTAAGATAGTACCTGCATGGGTAGGGAAGTCCCTTTTGGTAACAAAAATAAAAATTAACTAATTTCAAAATTTAAATTGTTGTTATTATGCAGAAAAAAAGAAATCAAAAAAGTTTGTGGAGATTTATTGGGATGTCTGCAAGAGTCTTTGAGACAATTAAAACTGTTAAGTCCGGACCGGTTCCCAAAAAACAAGGGAAAATTGTGGTTAAAGGAAAGATCTATGAAGCCAAAATCTCTGGTGGTGAGTTTGGAGAAATTTCTTCGGGAACTTTTGTTAAAATCCTCGATCATAAAGGGGGGAGATTTGTTGTTGAGACTTTGAGACCAGGGGATTTGAAAAAATACAGAAGGAATCCGAAAGAAAAGAAAGCAAGAAAGGAGGTGTATTATGGGTAAATCACACAATATTCCGGAAAACAAAAAAAAGACTGGAGAAGTGGATTATTTTGTTTGCCTAAGTTGTGGAAAAAAATTCCTTTTGGGTTCTGAGGAGTATTCAAAACTTTCCTCTCTCCAAAGAAGTGAGAGTGGATTTGTAAACGGGTTTTGTCCAAGCTGTGGCTCCGGTGCAGTTAAAGCAGGATAGGTTTTGTTTGAGAGGCTCACTAAACACTTTCAGTGTTGTTCTTTAGTTTTGCAAGTGCCCTTCCAGACGGTTTTTCACCTTTGGAAGGGGCTTGTTTTTTAGATCATATTTTTTTAAATAAATGAAATTTCAATGGGAAATAAAAAAATAAATTCAAATGAGGGAGATATCCCTAAGAAAGGTTTTTTCTGGTATTGTGGGATAATTATCTTATTAAGTGTCTTCCTTATAATTCTTTTAAGGGGAGGATACCTTTCGTTTCTTTCTGTTTACCCTGGAGACTATTATTTTGAAAATCTCCTAAGAGGTACCTTTGCTATTCTCAATTTTTTTATCTGTATTCTCGCTTTGACAAATCGTTCCTATATAATAGAGTTCGATAAGTATGCCGAGTTGAAAGGTGAGCAGGCGAGCCATAGATGGGAAAATTTCTCTCTTTTAGGGATTGCTTTGCTTTCCCTTGTGCTTTTGTTGGTACTTTTATTTATCTAGTTTTAAAATAAAAATCTAAGCTTATGAAAAAGTTTTTGTTCATAATTATTCTTTTAATGTGTGCCTCTTTTGATTTTTCTCAAGGGCACTTCTTTTTGGGGCTTTCTGCCCAAACTACTCACGACCTTATTGCAAAAGATGGCAGAATTGTTGCTAGGAAATTTGAATCGGGAGATTCTCTAATTGCGAGAGGAGTAATGTTTAATGATCAACTGAACCTCAGGCAGAATATACAAGTTTTTGAAAAAGGAGGGAAGCCTGAAAAATTTGTTTTGTCTAAAAAGATTTACTATGAAGGTTTCCGCAGGAAGGTTGTAAGGAAAGAGGGGACTTTTATTTATGACTCTTCAAAAAGAGAGATACTTTTAATTACTCCTCCAATAAGGGTCATAGAATCTAGAGGGAAAGGAATTGCTGGGGAATTTGTAGTGATTTTTGTGGTTGTTTTTTTCCTTTCACTCTCAGCTATGTTTTTTGTAAAAGGAGATTTTTACTTGGTTGCATTATTTCTCTTTTTTATAACGGTTCTTCTTTCTTCATTCAAGGCTTTTTCTGGAGGGATAGATACGCTTGTAATTTTTAATGCATTCTTTATAGTAGGATTTCTTCTTGCCGCTTTTATTTTCAAGGAGGATCTTCCCCCCAAGAGTAATTTTACACTTTTGTGGGTTTGTGCGGGAGGAGCTCTGATTGCATATTTTATGATGGAAAGCATCATGCTTTCTCTTACAATCATTGTAGCTTCTCTTGTTGGAGCCTCTTTGGGGTTTGTACTTAGGGGGCCGGAGAAAGAAGAAGAGCATGAAGAAGATGCTCTGCTCGAAGAAGGATAACTATTTTAAGGCCACTTTTTAAGGCTGTATTATTTAATCAATTTTTATAAAAATCATAAAAACAATTTATCATGAAAAAGTTCATTGTGTTTTTGTTATCATTAGTTTTGGTAGCGGCTCTTTCTAGCTGCGGAAAGAGAAAAGAAAAGAAAAAAGCAGCAGATGAGGTTCGTATCGAAAAAGAAGCCATGCAAAAAAGTTTTGAAGCCAATTTGGTTTCATATGAGTCTTCTATTCAGAGCTTCATTGGTAACTCTTCCTCCCTTAAAGAAGGGACGTACGCCTTGGTAAGAATTCCTGAGGGTAGCAAAGTTGAATACTCTTTAAATGGAAAAGAATATCAAGGAGTTTTGGCAAAGCCTCTTTTTGTACTCCGGAAAGAAGGGAGATATTTCCTTAAAAATGGTGCGGAGATAACGAATGATGAGCATTTGTCTCTCACTTGGGAGCTTTTTAATGTTAAGCCTTTTCCCGTTGAATGGGGTTATAAAGATCTTCTGCCATATATTGAGAAGTATGAACTCACAGCAGTTCTCAAGCACGATTGGGGGGACGTATTAATTCAGAACCTCGAGGAATATTTTGAGTATGCCTGCTGTGAAGACAGTTTGTTCATTTCCCCTGGCCCGAAATTTATTGTCAGTTTTAAAGATGATTTTATACTTGTTGGGCAAGATGGAAAAAAATGGCTTACCAGAGAGCAATCAATGTCAAGAAGAAAAGCCGAGGCAGAAACTGCAGAAGTTAACAAAAGAATCATGCAGGGCCTTGAGTTGATGGAACTTGCTCTTGAGAGCTAATTCTTTATTGACCCTGCTGTTAAGAATCTTTTATTCTCAGCAGGGTCTTTTTTATGTGAAAGCTTATAATTACTAGATAAAAATTTTATTTCCAAAAAACCAACCAGTTTACTAAGGAAAGGATATGCTGGTTTAAAACAAAACTTAGGTTTCAAATGTTTAAAAAAGATAAAAATATGGTTGAACTTCGGGTTTCTGAAGATGGTTCTTCATTCTGGGTTGATGCTTCCGAGGAAGCATGTAAACCTTTTGGCGTCAAACCTGGTGAAAAAATTATTTTTCCAGCGTTAGAGAATTTTGATTTTTTTGCTGCCATGTTAGGAGCAAAAATTCGACTTAAGGGAGAAGAGTTTGTTGTAGCGGGAGTTGCTCCTTGCAATGCGCCTGAAGACTCTTCACTTGGCCATGATGTTGTTTGGTTTAAAAATAAGGAAGGGTATGCGCGCCGTTTTTCAGAAGATCCTATGAAAACAAAAGTCATGGAGCTTGGAGCCCGCAGGCCTGGAGAAGTTGAAGCAAAACAAAAAGAGCTCGCCGAAAACGGAGGGGCCAAAGTGAAGGTTGCAGAGGGAGTAGAGATTTATGTTGATCCTTCTGATGAAGCGTGCGAACCTTTTGGATTTAAGTCTGGCACAATTCTGGAGTTCGGACGAGAAAGATTTCTTGTCAGAGGAGTGGCTCCTGTGATTGTTGAAGTAAAAAATGGGGAGGTTGTTTTCCATGGAGGGTGTGATGGATTGTTTTTGAGTGTAATCTCAGGGGATGGGGCAAAAGAGATGGCCTATCCTTTTTCGAGAGTGTCTTATGAACAAGATCTCGTAAAGATGGGTTTACGTCTTGCCGGCGAGATTGAAGCGAAACAAAAAGAGCTCATCGAAAATGGAGGAGTTAAAGTTACTGCCCGGGACGGAAAAATATTTTATCTGGATCCCTCTGATGAAGCGTGCGAACCTTTTGGATTCAAATCTGGTGAAAAAGTTCTTGATCCGATGGGAAGAGAAGTTGAAATGATCGGTGTTGGTCCAAGCGGGATTGATAGGGGATTTGATAGAATGTGGTATCGGATGGGAGGTGAAGAGAGAGTCTCAGCTTGGTCAGGAGTTTATGATGAAGAGCACAACTTGAAAGGACATGGGTTTAGACCTGTCGCAGAAAGTGCTTCTTAATTTGTAAAAGCCGGTTTTACTCTCAGCAGCAAGTAAAACAACAAAAATGCTTGCTTGGTTTTCCCCTGTAGCTCAGTGGCTAGAGCGTTTGGTTTGTGTAACCAAAAGGTCACAGGTTCGAATCCTGTCGGGGGAGCAATTTGAAATTAACTTAATTATTAACTAAATTTAAAGTCATGAAAAAAAATAAAATGAATTCAGAAGAAAAGGCACTTCTGAAGAAAGTGAAAAAGGAAATCTCAAAAGGCATTATTTCTGTAGAAGAAATTGAAGTCAAAGGGATTTTTGTTTTGAATGATGATGATGGAACTTCTTGTATTTACAACCTTGAAAAGGATGTTCGCTCTTATGGGTTTTCCACAGAAAAAGGATGGGAATATCACAAGGAATCCAAGACCTTTATCTTGAATGATTTTGATGGAACTTCTTGTATTTACAACCTTGAAA
>NJDN01000014.1 GCA_002254395.1 Candidatus Pacearchaeota archaeon ex4484_71 | reverse complement strand
TTCTTCTTAGACATTTTTTTAATAAATGTTGTTGGGTTTAAGTTGCACAATTCCACTTTCATTTCTTTCGCTTTTTTTGCAATTTCCATTTTCATTTTCTTGCCGACATTTCCTACAACTCCAATTTTTTCCTTTCCTATTTTTTCCAAATCTTTTACATTGTTTATTCTGACAGTTTCTTTTCCTCTTATCTTCCCTCTATCTTTTTTGCTGGAGGAAAATCCAATGGAAACAACTGGCCCATATCCTTTTCTTTTTTCCCTCATTTTATTATCTCTCCCTTTTGGTTTTTTCCAGCCTTGTAGTTTCTTTCTTCTTCTACCAAATTTGGAGTATCTTGCACTATCCCGTCTCAAAAATTTCTTTCCAACCATCTTATAGCTCCTTTCCTGCTTTATTTATTATATAAATTCCATCTTGGAAGATCCTTCTATCTCTTCCTCTTATTCTTGTAACTCTTTCAAGATTCGCAGCTGCCTGGCCTGCCTTTTCTTTGTCAATGGATTTTATTGTGATAATCTCTTTGTTTATTTCTATCTCCGCGCCTTCGGGGATGTTTGTTTTTCTATCAACTTTTTCTCCCAAGAAGTTTTTTACAATAATTTCATTGCCTTCTTGTTTCACTGTGAATGGGAAGTGGCTTATGCATATTTTTAGTTTGTATTCAAATTTGGAATTGACGCCTTTTATCAGGTTTCGTATGTGCGCTGCCAGTGTGTTCATCTGTTTCTTCTCTCTTTTAGAAGCATTTTTGTGCCCAATTTTTATTGTTTTATCTTTCAATTCAATCTCAAGTTTTCCAAGATTTAGGTTTCTTCTATTTTCTCCCTCTGGTCCTTTAACAACTATCTCTCCTTCTTTAATAGTAACTTCTGTTCCTTCGGGAATTTCTATCTCTTGGTAAAGTGGTTTTTTCATTTTAATAAAAATATGCAATCAAGCTTCCTCCTATTTTCTCTTCTTGAGCTTCTTCGTGCGTCATGAGACCTTTATTAGTCGAAATAATTACCGTTCCAAGGTTTCTTGAAGGGAGATATCTTCTTCTATACTTCTCAATCTGCTCCTTATTTGCACTAAATCTTGGTTTTATAGCTTTACATTCGGATAATTCCCCTATAACTACATCCAATGATTTTTCCTTTGGATTTATTTTGTATCTCTTAATTGCGCCTTTTTGTTTCATTATCTTCAAAACCTCAATCAATAAATTTGAAATTACTTTTATCTTCACATTCTCTTTTCCTGCTTTTCTAGCGTTTCGAATCATATTAAGAGCGTCTGCTACAATGTCTTGACTCATTTTTGTGTTTCTCCTTGTTTTTTCATTTTAACTATATTTTTTGAATCCAATTTCCTCCGCAATTTCTCTGAAACAATGTCTGCAAAGGTTTATACCATATGACTTTATGTGTGCTCCATATCTTCCACATCTCTCGCATTTTTTTACCGCGATACCTATTTTTCTTTCTTTGGGTTTACAATGTTTCAAAAACTTTTTCTTAACAGCCGGCTTGCTGTCTAGTTGCTTGAACACTTTTTTCCAATCGCTTGCAGTCATTTTATTTGAATATAACCTGAAAGTTATCCTCCATGAATTTAATTATTTCTTCTTTTGTAATCACTTGTCTTTTTGGGATTTTTCCTTTCTTTATTTTTCTCAGCTTCACTCTTCTTCCTGTTCTCTTAAAAGAGATTGTTACATCTAATCCCATTATACCTATGTCTCTTTGGTAGTCAATTCCAGGGATTTCAATATATTCTTTTATTCCAAAGGAAAAACCATTTTCACTTACTTGCTTTTTTTTCAGCACGTTGTCGACAGCAGATAATAATCTCTTCAAAAGAGGTTCAATATCTCTTCTAAGTGTGACCATTGTTCCTATCTCCAAGTTTGGTTTTACTCCTAATGTGGGGATTCTTTTGTGCGACTTTGTTTTTTTTGGAGTTTTTCCTGTGAGGAGTTTTAACAGTTTGTGTCCTTTTTCGAGATATTCTCCTGTTCCGCCTACACTCAAAACCAACTTCTCTATTTTTACTTCCCTCATTACGTTATTTTTTGTTTCCATTTTATTCTATAATCATTATTTGTTTAATTAAAACGTTATAGGTTCCCTTCTTTGTATCCAACTCAACAGACTTGAGACTGTCGTTGATGTTCTTTATCTTTCCTTCCTTCCCTGTGTGTTTCCCTCCGATAACCAAGGCTTTTGCATCTTTTTTCAACGGAAGAACAGTTTCAATAGAATTCTTTTTGAGATCTATAACAACCGAATCATTAACGTTGAATTTTTTATTATATATAAAATTTCTTCCATCCCAAAGATTTGCTTGTGTTTTTTTGCCTTTTAGTATTTTCTTCCCAATTACTTTAGAAACCTTTTTTGTCTCATCGGATTTTTTTGCTTCTTCCAAATTAAACTTACCTGACTCGGAAAGTATTACTCTGTACGTTTTTTTAGAAGGAACTATCGTAATTGTGTCCAAGAGGAATGCAATTTCTCTGTCCTTTTTAACAGCTTTGTTTGACAATAAAATAGCTTTTTTTGCTATTGCTCTTTTTACTTCTTTTCTGTTTTTTGCTATCTTCAAAACATCTCTTATTGCAATTAATATTGGGATTCCTTTTTCGTTACCACTAACAACAAATTTCTTACCCTTCCTTTCTATAGGCCAATTCTTTGGAGCTTTTTGTCTTTTTAGGTGTCTCATTTCTTTTCCTCCTTCACTTGTTCAGTTTTACTGTTTTTAAGTTTTGTTTTCATTCTTCTTTTATCATCTGTGTTTAATTCGATAATCTGGAGATTTGCAGGTCGGAATGGAATATTCACTTTTGATCCTTCTTGTTTTTTAACTTGCATTCCTTCAAGGTAAATTTTTCCAAGATTTATTTTGACTTCCTCTACCTTTGCAGTTTTTCCTTTGTATTTTCCCTTTGTGATCTTTACTTTGTCGCCTTTTCTAATAACTATCGTTCTTTTTTGTTCTTTTTTTCTCAATTCTTTCGAGAGCCCTACGTTTAGCAATTTTCTTTTTATATGTAATGGTGCTTTCGCTCTGTACTTCCTTTGCTTTCTCGGTTGTTTACTTGATTTCCAGTGTGTGCTAAATTCTTTTTTCATTTTAATATACAATTGAAGCAATCTTTGCTACTTGCGGCCATCGCTCCATAACCTCCTTCGCAATGGGTCCTTTTATTTGAGTCCCTTTTGGATTGCCCTTTTCGTCTTTTAGGATTGCAACCGCGTTGTCCTCGAATGCAACTCTTTCTCCGTTAAGTCTTCTCCAGGACTTTTTTTGTCTAACGACCACAGCATCGAATACCTTTCCTTTCATGTCAGGCACTCCTTTCTTAACAGCAACCTTTACCCAGTCTGCAACTTTCGCTCTTCCTTGACGATTTTTTGTTCCTTTTCCTTTTTTTACAGAGACAATCCTAACTATTTTTGCACCACTATTATCTGCGGAAATAACTTTCGCACCAAGGTTTAGCCCTGCTGTTGTTCTTGCACTTATTGCTTTCATTCTTTTTTCTCCTTGTTATTTAATTTTTCAACAACTACGAAATGGATTATTTTACTTAGAGGCCTACATTCTCTTATTTTAACAAAATCTCCAATCTCCACATCCCTTTCCATACATGTTGGCAATCTTGCATGAATTTTTGTTTTTGTTTTAGCATATCTTTCATATTTTCGAACATAAACCATTCTTTCAAATTCTATTGCAACCCTTTTTGGATGCTTGCTCACAACTGTTCCTTTGAAAGTTTTACCTCTTAGCTTGAGATTTCCATGGAATGGGCAATCTCTATCCTTGCAAGAGGTTTCTTCCTTAACTTTCTTATTTTCTGTCTTTTTGTTTTTCATTTTAGTCTATTGAGTTTTCGTCAAACCCTAGTTTTACCAAGAGTTCTTTTATTTTTTTTGTGTGGTCTCCTTGAAGTTCAATTATTCCATCCTTTGCAGTTCCTCCACAAGCCAGCTCGTTTTTAAGGCTTTTTGCTATTTTCTTTACATTAACAGCATTATCAAAGCCGCTCACCACTGTAACTATTTTTCCATATCTTTTCTTATCTTTGCCTATCGTTATTCTTTGTGAACTTTTTACAATCTGTTCACAAACGCATGCTTGAACAGGCAATCCGCATTTTGGGCAAATTTCCATTACTTCTTTGCCTCCTTTGGTTTGTTTTCTGCTGTTAGTATTCTTGCGATAAACTTCTTTATCTGTTTAGTTTTTGCTCCGTTCTGTTTTTCCGACGTTGTTTGGGCTTTCATTAGCTCTAGCTTCAGCTCGCTTAATTTTTTGTTTCTCTCTTCTTTTCCCATTCCTTCTATGTCTCTAAATTTTATTTTTGTCATTTGCTTTTCTTCCTAGTTTTTTTAACTGGTTTTGAAAGGTCTTCCATATTTTCTTTTAGTTTGTTTATCAACTCTTCATCTATTTTTATTCTGTCTTTAAGTATTGCATCTGGTCTAAGGATGCTTACTTTTACACCTACTGTTCCAGGTTTAGTTTGAGCTTTTGCTTGGGCCCTGTCGACGGCCTTTGAACTATCCCCTGTTTTCTTTAGATACCCTTGTGAGAATCTCCAAGATCTAGATCTTGAGCTTGGTAATTTTCCACTCAATCTTATTTCCGCCCCCATTGCTCCTGCTCTCATTATTCTTTGAAGAGATCTATACGCAATAACCTTAAATTTTAAGGGCCCAAATCTCTCAAGACCCAGTGCAATATCGTCTGCAACAAGTTGGGCATCCAATTCAGGCACTGTTATTTCGTCTATTTCAATATGAGGGTTTTCCAATTTAAATTTAAATTTGAGCATTCTTGTTAATTCATCAATCTTTGCTCCTCCCCTACCAATTACCAATCCGGGCTTATGTGTTGAAATAATTATTTTTTCTCCAACAGGAGTGTATTCTATTCTCACTTCACTTACCTTTCCTTTTCCAATTTCTTTCTTTATCTTTTCCCTTACCGCAAATTCGTCTTTCTTGAATTTTACTGTGTTTTTTTCTTCCATTTTATTTTTTCTTCTCCTTTGTCTTTTTCTTCTTTAAACTACTTTTTTCAAACACAATTATTTTTATGTGACTTCTTTTTTTCTTGTGACTTCCAAATCTTCCATACGGTCTTTGAGCTTTATTAGCTATAGCTTCTTTTATGATAGGTTCATCAACATTGTTTTGGTTTGAATTTCCTTGTAGTTCTTTTAGTATTTTTATAAACTGCTTTGAGGCTCTTAAAGGGAATCTTCCAGACATTATCTTTCCTTTTCTATGGGGGATTTCCCCTTTCATAGGTATTGCAATTTTCAACTTTGTAACTTCTTCTAATTCATTTATTGCCTTTTGGATTGGTTTTCCCACAATAAATTTACAAATTGCCACTGCTTGTTTGGTAGAGATTGGAATGTCTTTTGCATTTGTTACTGCAAATTCTTTTTTTATCTTGACTTCTTTTTTCTTTTCTTTTTTTTCAGTATCCTTTTTATCTACTTTTTCAGGAGCTTTTTCTGTTGGAGTCTGACTTTTTTCATTATTTTCTTTTTTATCTTTCTTTGGGGCATTCTTTAGCTGCGGAATTTTTTCTTTTGTTTTAGGAGTTTTCACAACTCCCTTCTTTTTCTGTTCCGCTTTTGTTGATGGTTTTTCTGTGTTAGTCATTTTTATTTCTTAGATTTGTGTTTAGTTCCTTTTGTAGCTCCAACACCTGCTTTAGTGTGTTTTATCCTAGCTCTCGTTGGTGCAAATTCTCCGAGCCTGTGCCCAAGCATTTCTCCCGTAACTTCGAAGGGAATGAATTGGCTACCATTATATACTTGGATTTTCATTCCAACAAGTTCTGGGACTATGATCAGGTATCTGTCGTGAGTTCTGATTTTTTTGTTTTTTTCTTGATTCTTCTTAGCTTTCTTTACGAAATTTTCAACTTCTTGGAATTGTCTCAACACTGTCCTTCTTTGCCTCGATCTTAAGAGTTTTGCAAATTCTCTTACGTCCAAATTCTTCAACTCTTCAAGAGTTTTTCCTCGATAAGTGAATTCCTTTTTTCTCATTTCCATTTTATTTTCTCTTTCCTGTTCTTCTCGGCCTTATTAATCCAACTCTCCTGCCTGGAGGAGCATTTCTTTTTGCAATCTTGCTCTTAGGGTTTTTAGATCTTCCCGAACCGAAAGGGTGATCAATTGCGTTCATCTTCACTGCGGAGGTCCTTGGCCATAATTTACTTTTTGACTTTTTTATGTGGAATTTTTTTCCCGCCTTTAACACAGGTTTGTCTAATCTTCCTTCTCCCGCGATAACTCCAATTATTGCTCTGCAATCCCCATTAAACTTTTTTTCTTTTTTTGAAGGGAGTGTTAAAAAGACTTTTCCACCAACAACTTTTGTAACTATTGCACTGTTTCCCCCAGACTTTATGAATTTTCCTCCATCGCCAGGAACCGATTCAATACAATATACGCTTGTCTTAACAGGTATGTCCTTCAATTTAACTATATTTCCGTTTTTTATTTCTTTTCCTCCGAGTTCTATCTCTTGGCCTTCAAACATTAGATTTGATGCCGGGATGTAAAAAATACCCTGGTCTGATTTTATCTTTGCTAAAGGACAAGTATGTGCGGCAGAATTAACAAGCTTTATTACTTTTCCAGTTCCGTTTAATCTTGGAGGGAATTGAATTTTGTATCTAAATGCCTTTCTACTAACTCTGTATGTTGAGCTTCCCTTTCCTCTAGCTTGAACAATTATTCTTTTACCCATTTTACATTAACCCTAGTTTCGTAGCAACATCTATCGCTAGCGTGCTTCCTTTTAATTTAACATAAACATATTTTTTGTTTCCCCTATTCAAGGTTCTTATTTTGTCTATTTTTATTTTAAGCAAATCTGTTAATTCATCCTTTATCTCTTTTTTTGTCTTATTCATCGAAGTTTCAAAGGTCAATGTGTTATCTTTCTCGATCATCATTACTGCTTTCTCAGTTGCTAAGGGTCTCATTTTTTGTTTCCTCCTCTAAAATGTGTCTCAATATCTTTGATGGCATTTTCTGTGTATACTGTTAATCTTCCAAGCGCCCCTTTAGTCAAATCTAAAATACTTAACTGGTTTACTTTCTTTACATCAAATAGTTTTGTCTTTAATTTTTCATCATTTCCAACAACAAACAATAGACCTGCACTTTTCTTATACTTTCTTCCCCTCATCTTTCCTATTCCTTTTCTTATTCTTTTTGTTTGCAAGGCTATACTAAAAAGTTCCTTTCCAATTATTTTTTCGATGCTCTCTTTCATTTTTCTTGTTTTTAAATCCAAAATTTTTGACTCGACGATAAAAGGAGGATTTTCTATTTTCTTGCCTTCAAGACTCGAATATCTTCTCTTCAGATATTTTTCGTTTATTGTAGCAGATATTGCAGACCAAAACCCAATCTTCATTTCTTTTTTGTTTATTCTTATTGTCGATATTCTTGATTCTACTCTTGGAGGGTGAGCTCTTCTTCCACCTCTAGTGTTTGGAACAGTTGCCCCCACCCAATTAAATTGTGTACCTCTTCTAGACATCTTTTTTCTAGGAATCCTTGACATCCCTCTACCATATTGGCTTTTCCAAACGTGTCTTCGATGCACAAGCTTACCAGAAGCAGAATATTGGTTTCCTGCTACAGGGCTGGGAGAGTATGGTTGCTCTGTTTTTTTTGATTCAATTATTTTCAGGACAATATCTTCCCTAACAGGAGTGGAAAAATCTTTTGACAAAGTCAAATCCTTTCCTTTCTTTCCGTCTACTGTGTAGATTTTTGTTTTCATCTTAAGCTTATCAAGTCATACTCCTTTTTCTTTTGTTTTTTTGTTTCTCTCAGGGCTTTTGTTATTACTAGCTGTCTCTTTGCAGGTCCTTGCACACTCCCCTTTAGTAAGATATAATCCGTTCTAACGTCTCCATAATTTTTTATATTTTTGATTGGTTTTTCAGAAGATTTTCCAACATCAACTATTTTACTGTTGTATACTACTCTTGTAAACATCCCCAACTGTCCTGGCATGGGTACTCTAAAAGTAACTCTTGCAGGATGCCAAGGTCCAATACTCCCCACTTTTCTTTGTCCCTTTTCTGTTTTGTGGAATCTGAGTTTTATACCAAATCTTTTTACCGCTCCTTGGAAACCCTTTCCTTTTGTTAATCCCCTTACATCTGCAAGCCCGTTCTTATCAAATACATCTGTTACAAATATTTCCTTGTTCAAATTTTCTTTTACATAGTTTAGTTTCTCTTCTATAGATTCTCCAGAAACTCCTATTTCTACAAGGTCCGGCTTTTTTTTGAGGCCTGTTTTTTTTACAATGGAATAAGCAATAATCTTAATATCCTCGAAGTCCTCCTTGTTTATAGAATCTATTTTTTTCAATCCTGATTTATTCTTTGGTAGTTTCAATTTTCTTTTGAGTTCTTTGTCAAAGTTTTCTGCAAGGATTTCTGTAGCGACCTTCCCGTGCTTGTAAAATCTCACAGAAAGAATTTTCATGGGAGGGCATTCTAAAATTGTTACCGGAACAATGATATTTTTTCCTTTCGTCAAGGAATGTTCGGTGTTATCTTTAACATATGCCGAAGCCATTCCCACTTTGTAGCAGATGAATCCCTTGAGATTTTTTTCAGAATTTATGGCATCCCAGTTAACACTAGGTAAAAATTTATTGGCCCTTTTTCTCGGCCAAAACTGTAAGCTTCCTTTTCTTGGTGATTTTCTTGTTGGCATTTCTTAAATTTCTAAATAACGCGGAAATTATCATTTTACTTACCCTGGAATAGTTTACATAGAAATAT
>NJDN01000002.1 GCA_002254395.1 Candidatus Pacearchaeota archaeon ex4484_71 | reverse complement strand
CTATTAGTTTTTTTTATTTTTTTATTTTTTTATTTTTTATATATGACGTAGACTTCGTCATTTTTCCTTACTCTCTCGTTGAATTTTATCGCAACTTCTTCACCCTTCTTTGCATCACCAACTTTTTTTCCATTTATTTCCATACTTTCTACGACAAATTTCCTTATTCCGGTAGTGTTTCCCATTATGTTTATTTTATCTCCCAGTTTCACACTAGAGACCAATTTTATTGTTCCAACCCCTATCTTGGGATAATAATGGAGAATTTTTCCAACAAAGTGTTTTCTTTCAGTTGCAGCACTGTGTTCTGCTTTCGCAAAATCATCGCTAGTTGGAGTTCCAAAGTAAAACCCTGACGAAAATCCTCTATTATACACTTTCTCTAGCTCCTTCAAAGATTCTTCAATATCTCTTTCCGATAACGGTCTTTTTAAGTCTAAAGCCTTTCTATATACTCTTACGACTGTATCAACATACCTCGGATCTCTATTTCTTCCTTCTATTTTAGTATATGCTCTTCTACAAACTTGTGTGCATTCTCCTCTATTCGCAGACCTTCCAAACAAATGTTGGCTCATAAAACACCTCCCGCTCACCGCTACACACATAGCGCCGTGCACAAATGCTTCAATTTCGATGTATTTTGAGAGGGCCTTTATTTGTTTCAAGTCTAGTTCTCTTGCAAGCACAACTCTTTCAGCTCCTAATCTCTTATAAAACTTCAAAGATTCTCTGTTTGAAACAGATGCTTGTGTAGAAATATGAAAAGGAATTTTGTATTTTTTGCATAGGTTAATCACTGCAAGATCCCAGCATATCACTGCATCTATCTTTCCTTTTACTTTCTTTATGACTTTCTCTAATTTTTCTATTTCCCTATCATATACTATAACATTTAATGTAAGATACTTCTTTACTCCCTTTGGCTTGCAAATTTTGTTTATTTTATCCAGCTCTCCAATTGTAAAATTTCTTGCATTTGTTCTCATCGAGAATTCTTTTAATCCGAAATAAACCGCATCTGCCCCTGCCTCCACTGCGGCGACAAGCATCTTAAAATCTCCAACAGGAGCGAGAAGCTCACATTCATTTTTTTTCCTTTCCATGTGCAAAGAAGATATAAAAGGTTTTTAAGTTTGATGTAGAATTATTTTTTCTTTTTAGCTTTTTTCTTTTCCTTTTTTCCTAACTTAGAAAATATGAAAATGTATAAGATTGGAATTATTCCAAGTGTATTTGCAAGGCCTATTACTAAAAACCATACAACATGCTTGTTACGAGCAGATTTCCACATAGCTGTTAGTTTCCAAGCCATTGTCCAAACTAAAAGAACAGCGGTTAACCAAATTGGAATTCCTGTTTGAATGCCCAACGCGCTAAAATAACTAAAGTCCATTTTCACCTCGCATACTATTGAGTGTGCTCTCTTTTTTAAAGTTTATGAAACGCCCTCGCCAGGAATCGAACCTGGTTGTCCAGAGGACTCCGCTTTCGAGGCGGATGCAATACCATTATGCGACGAGGGCTTTCTGAGAAAAACTAGAGAGAATATTTAAATTCTTCTCTTAGGTTCTTTGTTACTTTTTGCAAATGGTTCAAAATGTTTAAATACATTTTTCTGCAAATTTATAACACCATACAATAAATATGGGTTAAATTAAAATAACATACAACATATTGTATAAATACAAAAAATGAATTGCCCTTTTTGCGGACACCCAAAATCTAGAGTAACTGACAAAAGAAATTCTCCAGATGGAATAAGAAGGAGAAGAGAATGTCTTAAATGTAAAAAAAGATTCACGACATACGAAAAAATAGAAAGGGGAGAAATGTATATTATAAAAAAAGATGGC
Source organism: Candidatus Pacearchaeota archaeon ex4484_71 (assembly GCA_002254395.1). GTDB lineage: Archaea > Nanobdellota > Nanobdellia > Pacearchaeales > GW2011-AR1 > EX4484-71. The sequence continues at coordinate 24,508 of NJDN01000002.1, read as the reverse complement.
CGGAGAGAGAAATTTGATATGAATAAATTAAGAACTGGCGTGGAAAAAGCTTTCGAAAAAAGACCGGTGTCTGTGGAACTAGTCCAAAAGATGTTAAGAGAAATTGAAGAACAGATAAGAAAAAAAGGCAAGAAAGAAATAAGCACCTCAATTATAGGTAATCTTGTATCGAAAAAGATAAAAAGGATTGACAAGGTCGCATACATACGTTTTGCCTCAGTGTATAAAGACTTTGAAGATGTTGATGATTTTAAGGAGGTAATCGAAAAGATTTAAGATGGCAGATTTAGAAAAAAAGACTGTGGAAGCAGGAAAGATTTTTCAAGAGGTTAAAGGAGTCCCTGCTCTTGGAACTAAGTCTAATAAAGGATATTTATTCCCTGAAGTTTTTGAAGAATCAAAAAAATATTTTGGAGGCGACGATATGGTAGCCACAAATTGGGCAAGGAAATATGCTTTGAAAGATCCTCCAAAAAAAAGCCAAAAGCTAGAAGAACAAGTTTTTTACGAAAAAAGTCCGACGGAGATGCACGAGCGTTTAATTAATGAATTTGAGAGAATAGAATCTAAATATGAGAATCCTCTAAAAAGAGAAGAGATTGAAGAGGTTATCAAAGACTTCAAATATTTTATCCCAGGGGGAAGCGTAATGTCTGGCATGGGAAATAACATCCAAGTCGTTTCTCTGTCCAATTGTTTTGTTATTGGGGATGATAAGGTGGGAGGGTATGATTCTTATGGATGGATAACAAAAATTGATCAAGAACAAATACAACTCATGAAGAGAAGAGGAGGAGTAGGACATGATTTATCACATCTCAGACCTGCGGGAAGCCCAACAAAGAACAGCGCCCTAACTTCTACGGGAGTTGTGTCATTCATGGAAAGATACTCTAATTCTACCCTTGAAGTAGCTCAAGACGGCAGACGGGGAGCATTGATGCTATCGTTATCAATAAAACATCCAGATGCGGAAAGATTCATAGACGCAAAATTAGAAAAAGGAAAGGTAACTGGAGCAAATATTTCTGTAAAGATAGATGATGAATTTATGGAAGCTGTCAAGAACGGAGAAAAATACACCCAACAGTTCCCAATTGATTCCAAAAACCCCTCTGTTACACGAGAAATAGATGCCAAAGAACTGTGGGATAAAATAATTTATAACGCTTGGAAATCCGCAGAACCGGGAGTTTTATTTTGGGATACAATTTTAAGAGAATCCGTTCCAGACTCTTACGCTGATCTTGGTTATAGGACAACTTCCACAAACCCCTGCGGGGAAATTCCTCTTACCCCTCATGACAGTTGCCGTCTTGGAGCATTAAATCTTTACAACTATGTAATAAATCCTTTCACTGACGAAGCAAAATTTGACTTTGAAAAGTTCAAAAGGCATGTGCATGTTTCACAGAAGCTTATGGACGACATAATAGACGCAGAGGCAGAACATATAGATTATATTCTCCAAAAAATTGACGAGGACCCTGAGCCAGAGGAAGTAAAATCCATAGAAAGAAACCTGTGGTCAAGAATTAAAGATAAGACTCTAAAAGGAAGAAGAACCGGATTAGGCATAACGGGAGAGGGGGATATGCTCGCAGCACTCGGCCTTCGATATGGGACCCCCGAGGCAACAGAGTTTTCCGTGGAAGTTCATAAAAATTTGGCGATTGAGGCATACCGGGAATCAGTCGAACTTGCAAAAGAAAGAGGAGCATTCGAAGTTTATGATGCAGAAAGAGAAAAAGATAATCCTTTTATAAGCAGAATAAGGGAAGAAGACCCAGAATTATACGAAGAAATGACTAAGAGTGGTAGAAGGAACATTGCTCTTTTGACAATCGCCCCTACTGGGACCGTAAGCCAGATGGCCCAAACATCTTCGGGAATAGAACCTGTCTTTGATATTGCTTATGAACGTAGGAGAAAGATAAACCCCGGAGAAAAAAGAGGAGAAAATGTTGAGGTAGACGAGGAAGAAATTGCATGGGAAAAATACAAAGTTTTCCATCCAAAATTTGAAGAGTGGTTAAAGGTTAAAGGTTATGATGTAGAAAATGTAAAGGGATTAAAAGGAGAGGAGTTGGAAGAGATAATAAAAAAATCCCCTTACTACAAAGCAAGAGCAAACGATGTAGATTATTTGGAAAAAGTAAGAATGCAAGGTAAGATTCAGAAGTGGGTGGATCATTCCATAAGCGTTACTGTGAACTTACCAGAAGATGTCGACGAAAAGTTAGTTTCCGATTTGTACATGGAGGCATGGAAAACTGGATGTAAAGGATTAACAATTTATCGAGAAGGTTCTAGAGAAGCTGTTATATCTAGGGGGAAAAGTTTGGAGAATATAGTGCTGGTGCAAAAAAATGTGGCGCCTCATCCTTTGCTAGACATAAAACCTCAAGCGATGAAGTATAGCATAAAACGGCCCATGAACGGCGATCGATTGCATATTGTTGCAACCAGCGATTTATATATAGATGATAAAAAAGATAAAAATGGGAAGAAAAAAGCATATTTCTTACCGGATGAAGATTTCCAAAGCAGATTGCCTCTTGGAACACCTACAAGCGTTAGTTTTACTATGTCAGGTATAGATCGATCTAGGGGATTTAGGGGAGACGACCCAGACTACGTTGAATTTTTAGAGATTTTGCAATCTGCGTACTCTAGCGAGATGGAGGGAATGGGACCAAACGCCATAAGATCCATAGACCACGCTGTTGGACTTGCATGGGAACACTATCTCTTGATGAACGGCGTTGTGGATCGAGACCCTATTACAGGTAAACTTTTCCAAGTTGTTAGAAAGAAGAATCTTAGAAAAGTTAAACCGGGAACAGATGAGTATAATGCTATACTTTCCCAGGTGAGAATCTCAGGGGGGGATAGTGAAGAAAATCTTTCTGTTAGCGGGAACAATAGGAAATTAGACAATGCCTTCGTTTGCGAAAATTGTGGATCAAGAAAATTCACGTTTAAGGATGGGTGCCCTTCACCGGTATGTGCTGTGTGTGGAAATGATAATGGAAAAGGGTGTGGGAGTTAGGGGACGGACTTGATTAATAATCAAAAACAACTAACGCAAATTCTTTAAAATATGTTCTAATGCCTCGTTGGATATGTCTTCTATTGGCCTCAATGTTTCCATTGTCCCATCCAGAGTGCAATTAATTCTCTTCCAATCATTTCCTTTCGTTAATTGAAGATACGACTCTTCTGAATTTCTTAGATAATCTTCATCATTTTCTACTTTATCTTTCCTCTTGTTGTTTTTTCTCTGCAATTCCATTGCCACGTCAAAAGGCATATACAGAAAGATCTTTATATCTGGCCTCGGAAGTCCAACAATTCGATATTCCAATTCGTCAATCCAATTAAAAAATTTCTCCCTCTCAACAGGATCCCTTATTTTCCCCCCTTGCATCCCCTTATTCGAGTCCACCCACCTATCAAAAATTATATTTTCCCCCGAATTGAGAATTTTGTTTATTAGGGGCAGCTCATATCTTCTTTCTGCAGCATACAATAACGATGCAGAGATACGGTCAACTTTTGAAGGATCATCAAAGTAAGATTCACCAATTTCGGGCTTTCCTAAAAAAGGACCCCCAATCATTTTCCCAAAAGGATGGTCATAAACAGGAAATGTCAACCACCTAGTTGGGAACCCCATTTCATTTAATGCTGCCGCTGCCCGTAGCGAGTTTGTTTTTTTACCAGACCCATCTGTTCCTTCATAAGATATTATTTTTCCTTTTCTCTTTGCCATTTTTGATTATTAAATAGATACCTCTGCTTTTATAGGGGGGTGAGGATTATAATTCTCGAGTGAGAAGTCCCCATATTTAAAATCAAAGATATTCTCAACACATCTATTTAATAGCATCCGGGGGAGATCCCTCGGTTCTCTTTTCAATTGTATTTTTGCTTGATTAACATGATTTTTGTATAAGTGGACGTCCCCAAATGTATGAATAAATTCTTTGGGCTCCAGGTCTGTTACTTGAGCCACCATCATTGTTAGTAGAGCATAGCTCGCAATGTTAAAAGGTACCCCTAAAAATATATCTGCACTTCTTTGATACATTTTTAAGGAAAGCTTTTTATCTGCTACATAGAATTGAAAAAACGCGTGACAAGGGGGGAGGGCCGCCTTCCCATTTGCTACATTCTCCGAGAAAGTCTTTCCAGATTCGGGCATCACGGAAGGATTCCAAGCAGAAACAATCATCCTACGGTCGTCAGGATTGTTTTTTAGTTTGTATACTATATCTGATATCTGATCTATCCCTTCGCCATTCCAATTTCTCCACTGTGCGCCATATACTGGACCCAAATCTCCCTTCTCATCTGCCCACTCATTCCATATCCTCACCCCATTCTCTTGAAGGTACCTCACATTTGTATCTCCCTTAAGCATCCAGAGTAATTCATGAATTATTGACTTTAGATGAAGTTTTTTTGTAGTCAATAAGGGAAATCCTTTTCTAAGATCAAATCTCATTTGTTCCCCAAATAAACTATACGTTCCAGTCCCGGTTCTATCCGATTTTTCTACTCCTTCTCTAAGAATTTTCTCTAGGAGATTGAGATATTGTTCCATCAGGAGGAAGAAACAGCTTCTCTTTATAAGAACATGTATTCAAAAAAAGTAACAAATGCGTGAAAAATATAAATCTTTAAAAATAAAGATATCTATTCCAAAGTCATGACAAATAACGATAAGATCCCGGAGCTAACAAATGGGGAATTTGAAAAATTTACGAAAGAAGGTTTTACATTCATAAGTTTTCATGCGGAGTGGCACATGCCTTCTGTGATGATGGGACCTATTATTGAGGACCTTAGTGAAGAATTTGGAGATAAAATAAAATTTGGAAAGGTGGAAGTAGAGGACAATTCCGAATTAGCAGAAAAATTTGGAGTAAACACTATTCCCAGCTTTATGCTCTTTAGGGACGGAATAATTTTAGAACAAGTAGTGGGATCTTTAACTCAAGAAGAACTAGGGAATATCCTAAGAGAATACATAAATCAAGGTAAACAAAATGGACAAGCTTGAAAAAAGTATAAAATACTTGGCCTTTAACCAAAAAGGCCTCAAAAAAGATTTGGAAACAAAAGTGCCAGAGAGCCATATAAAAGATTTAGTTCGTTCTGGATTTTTGAAAATTCAGGGAGAAAAGTATCTCTTCACAGAAAGAGGCGTGGATTATTATTCCGAGTATGTTTACAAAGAGAAACCTCGAAGAATAGGATTATTTGGAATCCTCACAAGATGGGATTTGGTATTTGATTAGAAGATAATTTTTTAAACTAATACTTTTTAGTTTCGTTATACTTGGTCCTGTAGCTCAGCCTGGTCAGAGCACTTGGCTTTTAACCAAGGTGTCGGGGGTTCAAATCCCTCCAGGGCCACTTTTCACTCCCTTTTCTTAATAAACAGAAACATTTTTAAACCAAAAAAATCACACACATTTATTATTACAGAGTTATTAATCCCTTTGGGGGGTTAATATGCCTCTTTAACTAAACCCCGACGACAAGACCATGCACATACTACAACCGAAGCACATAAAATTATCTGAAAAGGAATCTGAAGAAATTCTTAAGAAGTTTAACATATCAAAAGCACAGCTTCCAAAAATATTTCTAAGCGATGCTGCGCTTCCAGAAGGGTGTGAGGTGGGGGATATAATAAAAATTGAAAGGAAGGATGAAGAAGGCATTTCTCCTTATTTTAGGGTTGTAGTTTAAAATGGAAAAACATCTTTTATTGAAAAAATATCTTGAGGATCATTCTCTCGTTGAGTCAAATGTGACTTCTTTTAATGATTTTATAGACTATCGTATGCAAGAAATTGTGGATGAGATTAACAGGGGTATAGAAAACGATGATTTTGAGATAGAGCTTGGAAAAGTGAGCGTGGGAAACCCCGAAATTACCGAGGCCGACGGAAGCTCGTCTAGAATATTGCCTTTCGAAGCGAGAATAAGAAAACTTACCTATTCTGCACCAATAAATATTGAACTAACTGTGCGAAAAGATGGAAATGTTGATTCCGAAATTGTGGAAATTGGGAGAATTCCAATAATGGTGAAAAGCAAGGTCTGTAATACAAAGGGGATGTCTAAGGAAGAGTTAACAAATAATTATGAGGATCATCTTGATCCTGGAGGATACTTCATCATAAAGGGCAATGAAAGGGTTATGGTTATGGCAGAGGACCTTGCCGAGAATCAACCTTTTATTGAAGAAAACAAAAAGAAAGAGCTTACTTTAAAATTGTTCTCTTTGAAAGGCACGTATCGTATTCCAATTACCTTGACTGAGGGAAAAGATGGAATTTTTAATGTTTCATTTAGCAGATTTAAAGACATTCCTGCAATTGTGTTGTTAAAGGCTCTTGGTTTCATAAAAGAATCAGATATTGCAAAATATATAGGAAAGGAAACAGATAGTGTAATTGTCAACCTGTATGAATTTGTAAACCTTGCTAGTAGAGAAGACGCTATGATGTATATTGCAGAGAAAACAAATCTCCAAGGTACAAAAAAAGAAATTTTAGATCGAGTTAGACAAAGAATAGATTCTTACTTTTTCCCACACATTGGTCAAGGAAAAGAAGACAGAATAAAAAAAGCAGTCACACTTTGTAAGCTAATAAAACAATTCCTCTTAGCTAAAGAAAATCCCGAGTTAAGAACAGATAAAGATCATTATGCAAACAAGAGAGTGAGATTATCTGGAGACCTTTTATCTACTTTGTTTAGGGTTAACCTAGGGATATTGGTTCGAGATATTCAATATTCTCTTCAGAAATCATCAAAAAGAAAGAAATATTTTTCAATAAAAGTTCTTGCAAAATCTACACTTTTTACTCATAGAGTAGAATCTGCAATTGCAACAGGTTCTTGGACGGGAGAGAGAAGCGGAGTTACACAAAACATGGATAAAACAAATTACCTTGCAACAATTTCTCAGCTTCAAAGAGTATCAAGTATGCTAGAGTCTGGACAAGAGAATTTCAAAGCAAGGACTTTACATCCAACACATTATGGAAGGTTCTGCCCTATTGAAACTCCTGAGGGGACAGAGATTGGATTAAGAAAGAATCTTGCTTTATTAAGCAAAGTTTCTACAAGAGTTATGCTTGACGAAAACAAATTCTTCAAAGATCTTTCCTCTATGGGACTAGACAAGGAAGAAACTTCTGGATTTGAAGTATTCTTTAATGGATTATACATTGGAAATGTTAAAGACACTAATAACTTTGTAAAACAGCTTAGAGAAAAGCGAAGACGTGATGAATTGCCCAAACAAATGAGCATACGTAAGGACGAAGGATTACAGAACATAAATATCTCCACAGAACCTGGAAGAGTTTTACGACCTTTAATAATTGTTGAGGGGGGAGTTTCTAGATTGAACAACGAGGTTTTACTTTCTTTGGAGCAAGGAGAGAAAAAATGGGAAGACCTTGTTAAAGAAGGAATAATAGAATATATAGATGCATCTGAAGAAGAAGAGTCCCTTGTTGCGCTTAAGGAAGAAGACTTGACGGAAGAGCATACACATCTTGAAGTTGATACTATTGCATTCTTGGGAGCAATAACTAGTCTTGTCCCATATGGAAATCATGATCAGAGTTCTAGACTTAATCGGGGGAGTAAAACACAGAAGCAAGCCCTAGGTTTATATTCTGCAAATTTCCTTTCAAGAATAGATACTGATGTTTCAATATTACAATACCCTCAAAAACCAATTGTTAGAAGTTTTATCTATGATACTTTAAATACCTACCCTGCGGGACAAAATCTCGTTGTAGCAATAATGACTTACGAAGGATATAACATGGAAGATGCACTAATATTGAATAAAGGAAGTTTGGATAGGGGTGTTGGAAGAAGCTATTATTTTAGACCTTACTCTGCCATAGAAATGAACTATGCGGGAGGATTGAAGGATGAAATAACTGTTCCTGAAAAAGATACTTCAGGATATAAAACCGAAGAGAGCTATAGCTTACTCGAAGAAGATGGAATAATTTACCCAGAAGCAGATGTTGATGAAGGAAAGGTGCTAATCGGTAAAACCTCTCCTCCAAAGTTCTTATCCGAAGCTAGGGAGATTTCTGTTAGGACAAAAAAAGATTCCAGTGTAACATTAAGACAAGAAGAGAAAGGAATTATAGACGCCGTATTTATCACAGAAGATAGCGAGGGTAACGAAGTTGTTCAGGTAAAAACTAGAGATCACAGAATACCTGAGCTAGGTGACAAATTCGCAACATCCCATGGTCAGAAAGGGGTAGTTGGAGCGATTGTGCCGGAAGAGGACATCCCTTTCACAGCATCGGGAATAAGGCCAGACGTAATCTTCAATCCACACGGACTACCTAGTCGTATGACCGTAGGATATCTTCTCGAACTTCTTGCAGGGAAATTAGGAAGCATAAAGGGAGAAATAATCGACGGTACATCTTTCAGTGGTGTAAGTAAGGAGAATATAGAAGAACAAATGAAAGAACTTGGGTTTAGGTACGACGGAAAGGAAACAATGTACAATGGAATCACTGGAAAGAAAATGGTCTCGAAAATATTTGTAGGAAACTTATACTATCTAAAACTTAAGTATATGGTCGGAAATAAGATTCATGGTAGGGCTTCTGGAAAAGTTGCGCTATTAACAAGACAACCAATAGAAGGAAGAGCAAGAGGGGGGGCTTTAAGACTTGGTGAAATGGAGCAGCAAGCTTTGGTAGCACATGGTGCATCTCTTCTTTTGAAAGAGAGATATGACTCAGATAAAGTTGTTTTACCTATATGTTCAAAGTGTGGTTCAATCGCAATTGAAGATAGCATAAGAAACAAAAACATCTGCCCTCTTTGTGGTTCCGAAGAAGTAGAACCGGTAGAAGTTTCATATGCATTTAAACTTCTTGTTGAAGAACTACAGGGATTGCACATAAATACACAATTTGATTTGAAGAACAAATACGAATAAAATGAACAAACCAATAAGAAAGAAAATAGGAGCAATAAGATTTGAATTACTTAGCCCGGAGGCCATAAAGCAGCTCTCTGTGGCGAAGATTGTTACTCCCGAACTGTATGATATTGATGGATATCCTGTTGACGGTGGACTTATGGATTTAAGGCTTGGAGCGATAGATCCTGGAGTAAGGTGTAGAACCTGTGGAGGAAGAATAAAAGAATGTCTTGGTCATCCGGGAAGCATTGATTTGGCAAAGCCTGTTGTTCACTTAAATTATGTTCCTTTGATAGAAATTTGCTTAAGATCATTTTGTAAAAGCTGTGGAAAGCTCATGGTTGCAGATAAGGATCTTGAAAAGTACTCCCCCGCGGGACGTGCAAAAAAAGCTAAAGATTCAAAAAAATGTCCTCACTGCCAAGCTCCCCAAGAAAGAATAAGATTGGATAAGCCAATAAATTTCCTTCGTGGAAAAACAAGAATGTTCCCAACAGAAGTTAGGGAAATTTTATCTAGAATTCCCGATGAAGAACTAAAGAAAATCGGTGTAAATCCAAAGACTTGTCGTCCTGAATGGGCAATTTTAACTTCCTTACTTGTTCCGTCTGTTACTGTAAGGCCTTCGATAATTCTTGAATCTGGAGAAAGAAGTGAAGATGACTTAACTCACAAATTATCTGATATAATAAGAGCAAATCAAAGATTGTGGGAAAACCTAAATGCTGGAGCTCCGGAAGTTATCATTGAAGATCTCTGGGATCTTCTTCAGTATCACGTTACAACTTTTTTCGATAATACTGTCGCAAGAGTTCCTCCTGCAAGACATAGAAGCGGACAACCTCTTAAAACTATTACCGAAAGAATAAAGGGTAAGGAAGGAAGAATAAGAAAAAATATTGCAGGTAAAAGGGTTAACTATTCGGGTAGAACTGTAATAAGTCCTGACCCAAATATGAGAATAAACGAAGTAGGTATCCCGTATGAAATAGCAAAAATTGTTACCGTTGCAGAAATGGTAAACGATATGAACATTGAAAGATTAAAGAAACTTATAAAAAACGGGGGGAAGTATCCTGGAGCAAATTACGTTATAAGACCAGATGGCAGAAGAAAGAAAATTACTGACGATCTTAAAGAGGAAATTATAGAAGAGATAGAGCCAGGCTATAAGGTGGAAAGACACTTACACGATGGAGACATAGTTCTTTTCAATAGACATCCTAGCCTTCATAGGGGAAGTTTAATGGCTCACTTTGTTAGGGTTTTACCCGGAAGGACCTTCAGAGTACATCCTGCAGTATTAACGCCATATGCAGGTGACTTCGACGGTGACGAGATGAATATTCACTCTCCTCAAACAGAGGAAGCAAGAGCGGAAGCAAAGATGTTGTTGGACGTGAAACAAAATTTATTTTCACCAAAAAACAACACTAACTGGATTGGATGCATTGTTGATTCAATAACAGGAAATTACCTTGTGGGAATAAGGGATTTTTCGAACCACGAAGCGAACCAACTATTATATAACTCTGGAATTGACAAAGAAATTACAAAGAAAAATATCTCAGGTCTAGAATTATTCTCAATGATTTTGCCAAAAGTTGATTTTGAAAATGATTCCATAAAGATAAAAGATGGAGAAATAAAGAATGGAATAATTGACAAAACGACGTTTGGAGACGAGGATGGAGAATTAATAAAAGTCCTTGATAAAAAAGTAGGAAGACAAAAAACCTTTGATATAATAAGAGCTGCGTTTAATATTGGAAAGAACTATTTATCCTCAAGGGGAATAACTGCTTCTGTGGAAGACTTTGATCTTAGTGAAGACTTGATAAAATCAAGTGATAAGATAATTAAAGAAGCAAAGAAGAAAGCACAAGATATAATCGACGCTGAAAAGAGGGGGGAGATAGAAATAATTCCTGGAAAAACACTAGCAGAATCAAGAGAGATTGCATTATTGAGAGTATTGAACGAAGTTCGAACAAAGATAGGTGCAATAGTTAAGAAAGGATTTCCTGAAGATAACCCCGTAAGTTATATGATGAAATCTGGAGGGGGCGGAAATATCTTGAACATTACCCAGATGGCTGCATGTGTTGGACAACAGGCCTTTGCAGGGGGTAGAATTGATATAGGATACACTAAGAGAACTTTACCTTTCTTTAAGAAAGGAGATTTATCTCCAAGATCAAGAGGGTTCATAGAAAGTTCTTTCATAAAGGGATTAGAACCAGATGAGTTTTTCTTCCAGGCAATTACTGGTAGAGATTCACTTATGGATACTGCTCTTAGAACTCCTAAATCAGGTTATTTGTATAGAAGACTTGCAAGTGCTCTACAGGATATTCGTGCAGAGTATGATGGCACGGTGAGAGATGGAGGGAATAATATAATACAATTCAAATATGGAACGGAAAACATTGATGTTTCTCAGATGCACAAGAAAGGAAAGTTAGCTCCGGGAGAGGCAATTGGCCTCATCGCAGCACAAAGCTTTGGTGAAGGATCCACACAAATGGTTCTTAATACATTCCATATGGCAGGTGTTGCAGAAATGCAGGTTACTGCAGGATTGCCTAGAATCATTGAAATTTTTGATGCAAGGAAGAAACCTTCTTCTCCAAAGATGGAAATTTATTTAAAAAAAGAGTTTAACAACGAGAAATCTGCAAGAGTGCTCGCAGAAAAGATAAAAGAAGTTACCTTGAAAGAAATTTCATCAGAAGTAAATCTAGATTTCTCTAACAAGAAGATAAAAATAATTATAGATAACAATGGGCTGAGAAGGACACACACTACTTTGAAAAAAGTTGTTGAAAGATTGAATGAAATTGGATTTAATGTAAAAGAAGGATCAAATTCCTTATCATTAGATGCTTCAGAATATGGTTTTAAGGAGATATACAAGCTTAAAGAGAAACTAAAGAAAACAATCATATCCGGTGTTAAGGGAATAGAACAGATTTTAATTGTAAAAAGGGGATCTGATTTCGTAATCGTGACACTAGGTACAAATTTAAAAGAGATAATAAAGTTAAAAGAAGTTAATCCTGACAAAACAGTTTCGAATGATCTCCATGAAGTTGCAGGAATATTTGGTATCGAAGCAGCTAGACAATTGATAATCAATGAGATTAAAGAGGTTATTAACTCACAAGGATTAGATATTCACTCAAACCATTTAAAGCTAGTGTCCGACGCTATGACTACCACCGGAGAGGTTAAGGGAGTTACAAGAATGGGAATTATCGCTCAAAAAGCTTCGATTTTAGCAAGGGCAACATTCGAAACGCCTACAAAGCAATTTGTAAATGCTGTTACAAAAGGTGGAAGCGATAAGTTGAGCAGTGTTATCGAAAATATAATCTTAAATCAACCAGTACCTGTGGGAACCGGATTGCCAGGATTGTTGGTTAACGTGATTGGACAATTGGACAAGAAAAATAAAGACAAGAAACTTGCAGACTCTGAAATCGTCGAGAAAACAATTAAATAATTTCTAGGAAAGTTTTAAAAAGAGGTTGAGTATAGAAAACTTATAAGAATGGCAAATACTATTGATATGCAAGGCATGAGATACATAAATCTTTTTTCTAAGATAACAAGAGTTAATACAAGATATTTTTTTAAGTATAATGATATGTTGGTTTTTGGAGTGCCTAAGCCACTTCTCTCAAAGTCCCTCGGAAAAAATAGCGAGAACCTCAGAAAAATAAGCGGCATTCTAAAAAAGAGGATAAGAGTTGTCCCACTCCCCCGAGGTATTGAAGATGCGGAAAAATTCATAAAGGCAATAATAAGCCCTCTAGATTTTAAAGAAATAGAAATAAAAGATGATGAAATAATTGTAACTGCAGGAGGGGCTAATAAAGCTGCACTCTTGGGAAGAAACAAAAGAAGGTTGAGCGAAATGCAAGAGATTGTAAGAAATTTCTTTAAAAAAAACTTTAGAATAATTTAAACAAAAACTGATTGAATTAAAAGAGATAACCGAAGTCCACACAAACTTTATAAACCAACTTTCTTAAACATAACTATAAAATGGGATTAAAAAGTGCTTTAAAAAAGAAGAACGACAGAAGGAAATTTCAGTGGAAGAGTCGTAAGTTTAAAGTTAGAACTCTAAATCTTTATGCAAAATCAGATCCTCTCGAGGGGGCGAACCAAGCAAAAGGTATTGTTTTGTCGAAATTCCAGAAGGAAGCAAAGCAGCCAAATTCTGCAATGAGAAAATGTTGCAAAGTTCAATTAACAAAAAATGGTAAACAGGTTTCGGCGTTCATTCCGGGAAATCTTGCTCAAAAGTTTATAGATGAACATGATGAAGTAATGATTGAGAGAATTGGAGGAAAACAAGGACGTTCAAAAGGAGATATTCCTGGTGTTAGATACAAAGTAATAAAAGTAAACGATCAACCACTTCCAAGGTTGGTGGCGGGAAAGATCGAGAAGGGTAGAAGATGAGTGAGCTGATGAACTTCAAAATTTTTGACATATGGGATATATCTCAAGTTAAAGTTGAAGACCCTGGATTGGTAAGGGCGATAAACCTTGAACCAAAATTAATCCTAAAAAACCAAGGAAGAAACGTTGTGAAGTTTGGTCAGGCAAGAATAAATGTTGTCGAAAGATTAATTAACAAAGTGTCAACAGGGGGGCACCGTGGAAAAAAACACAGAATAGAAATAGGCCACACGACAGGTAAATATTCTAAAAATGCGAAAATTGTGATTGAAGCGTTCAAAATAATCGAAAAAAGAACAAACGAAAATCCTGTGCAAATCTTGGTGAGAGCGATAGAAAATGCGTCCCCAAGAGATGAAGTTACAATAATAGAATATGGGGGAGCAAGATACCCTCAAGCAGTTGACGTCTCGCCTCTAAGAAGAGTAAATCTTGCATTAAAACACATTATTCACGGAGCTTCTGACAAGGCCTTTGGAAAAAAGAAAAAACTTTCACAATCTCTAGCAGACGAAATAATTTTGGCTGCGGAAGGGAACGGAGAAAGCTTTGCATTAAAAAAGAAGAATGAGTCCGAGAAGCAGGCAGATAGTGCGAGATAGTTAAGTAGATTACTACATATTCTAGCATACAAATTATTTTTAAGTTATTTTATTTTTGCCCTTCATGGTTGAGATAAATTCTTGGGAACCTGGAATAAATTCAAGTGAAAAAAACCTCTATCTAAGAACAATAAATGAATTTAGAATAGAATTTGAAAACAATGTATTGTTCTTCCTTATGTACTTGAGGTCTTTTGGAAAGAAAAGGATAAACTCTATCTACTTAAAATCCGAACTGCACTACTTAAATAAAATTTGTAAAAGATATCACGTAAAAGAAATAAATCCCAAGGTGAATCCAGAGAAAAGCGACGAATATATAGATAGCATTTTGTTATTAATAAAAAAAACCAGAAAAATCATAGATTATTCTTACCTGGACATGGCAGATTTTTATTTTGAACATCCGGGAGAATTCTCAAAGATAAAAATTAATAAAAATATATCAATAATTCTCAGAGAAGTATTGACGAGATATCATAAATCAATCCCAAGAAAGATTTTATATTCTCCTTCTGAAATACCAGTTCCAAAAAGAGACGCATTAAAGAACGTTAATGAAAATGCCATAAATAAAATTTTGAAAAGATTCTCAGAAGACTTAAAAATATCGGTGGATAAAATGTTTCTCAAGGTATATGATTACTTTGTTGAAACCGATATAAAAATCATAAACTCTCCGAAAACATTTTTCCTATTAAAAGACTTCAAAAGGATAGGCAAAAAATATTCAAAATATAAGTTTAAAATTAAAATTCGTAATAAAAAACCAAAGAATTCCTCTGACATTTTCCTTGAGGAAATTTCTGCAAATTTACATCGGGCAAAGGAGATATCTTCTTAATCCTCGCGTTGGTTGAAGCCCCACAACTTTTATAAAGCAATTTTTCAATTAATAGATATTAACATGGCAGAAGTAGATTTTGTAAAGCTTATGAAGAATCAAGACAAGATTAGAAACATTGCGATTGCAGCGCATATAGATCATGGTAAAACGACATTCTCAGATAATTTACTTGCCGGGGCAGGAATGCTTTCCGAAGAGACTGCTGGAAAACAAAGAGCTCTCGATTTTCATGAAGACGAAGCATCAAGAGGGATCACCATAGATTCCGCAAGTGTTTCTATGTTTCACAATGTAAAAGGAGATGACTATCTTATTAATCTAATTGATACCCCTGGGCACGTTGATTTTGGAGGGGACGTTACGAGAGCCATGAGGGCGGTGGATGGATGTATAATTTTAACTTGTGCTGTGGAGGGAGTTATGCCCCAAACAGAAACAGTAGTTAGACAGGCGCTTAAAGAATTAGTCAAACCCGTGCTGTTCATAAATAAGGTTGATAGACTCATAAAAGAAGTTAAACTTACTCCCGAAGCTATGCAAGAAAAATTTGTTAAAATAATTGATCATGTTAACGAGTTAATAGAGAATATTGCTCCAGAAGAATACAAACAGAAATGGAAAGTTTCGGTACAGGATGGGAGCGTTGCGTTTGGAAGTGCGTTCCATAACTGGGGTTTGAGTTTTCCTTACATGAGAGAAAAAGGAATAACTTTCAAAGACGTAATAGATGCATACGAAGGAGATAATTGGAAAGAACTAGCAAAAAAAGCACCAATACATGAAGTTGTCTTGAATATGAGTGTTGATCACCATCCAAGCCCATTAGATGCACAGAAATATAGAATCCCAAAGATATGGCATGGAGATCTCGATTCAAAAGTTGGAAAAGATCTTCTGTCCTGTAATCCAAAAGGAGATCCTGTTTTTGTACCAATAAAGATTGTAGTAGACAAACACGCAGGGGAAGTGGCTGCGGGGAGATTATTCTCGGGAACATTGAAGCAAGGAGATGATGTTTATATGAATCTTGGTAAGAGAAGAACCAGAATACAACAAGTTTCTGTTTACAAAGGTGCTCAAAGAACCGTCGTTGATGAAGTTAGTGCAGGAAACATTGTGGGAGTTGTAGGATTAAAGGACGTATTTGCTGGAGAGACAGTTAGTAAAGAGGAGATGGAACCGTTTGAAGCTATAAAACACTTGTTTGACCCTGTTGTGACAAAATCTATCGAAGCTACAAAAGCTGCGGATTTGCCAAAGTTAATTGAGGTTTTGAAACAAATTGCTAAAGAAGACCCTTCTATAAAAATTACAATAAATGAACAAACAGGAGAGTCTCTTATGTCAGGTATGGGGGAATTACATCTTGAAATAATCGAAAATAGAATTAAGTCTGAGAAGGGACTTCCGGTAAAAACCTCCCCTCCAATAGTTGTTTACAGGGAAACTGTTGGAAAAGGCTCTGACGCCTCTGAAGGTAGAAGTCCAAATAAACACAATAGTTTTTATATAAAAGTAGAACCTCTTGAGGACAACATATATGAAGCAATAAAAGAGGGAACGCTCCCAGAAGGAAGAGTTAAGAAAAAATCTCAAGTAGTATCCGAGGCATTATCTTCTCTCGGATGGAGTGGAGACCAAATAAGAGATGTTAGAGATATCTATAAGGGGAACATGTTCCTCGACGAGACTCGGGGAGAAGTTCACATCGGAGAAGTAATTGAAATGGTTTTAGATGCTTTCGAAATGGTGATGGATCAAGGTCCTTTGGCAAGAGAACCATGTACAAAAATGAAAGTCTCTTTGGTGGACATAAGACTTCATGAGGATGCTATCCATAGGGGACCTGCACAAGTATACCCCGCAGTTAGAGAAGCTATAAAGAAAGCTATGAATAACGCAAACCCAGGGTTGCTTGAACCTATACAGATTCACCTTATAGAAATGCCCGACACATTCCTTGGAGCCGTAACAAAATTAGTGGGGAGTAAAAGAGGACAAATGCTAAATGTTAGCCAAGATGGAACGAATGCGGAAATGGAGGCAAAGATTCCTGTCGCGGAGATGATTGGATGGAGTAACGATTTACGAAGTGCGACAGAAGGAAGAGGAACAAGCTCCATCAGGGACCAGTTATTTGAGAGACTTCCGACATCTCTTCAAGCAGATATTATAAAAAAGATAAGGGATAGAAAAGGCTTGAGTGAGAATCAGTAATAACTAGTTTTATAAATTTCTCTAAGATGTAATTTTATGGTATTACTCGATGCTTTGATAAATAGTGCCGTGCAGGGGATGCAAAGTTTTTCTTTGACCGAGGCCATGTTATTCTTCACAAAAATCGGGGGAATTTATTTTATCTTGGCTATGACCTTAGGAATCATAACTTATTTGCTATTAAAGAAAAGATATTCAAAACTATCTGCATTTGTCGTCGGTATTGGAGGGGGGATTGTTCTAAGAACTATTTTAAAATATTTATTCAAGAGGCCGAGGCCGACAGGAGGAATAATCAATGAAACTGGATATAGTTTCCCTAGCGGGCATACTCTTTTGTCGACGATTTTTTTCTTATTTTTAATTTATCTGTTTGCAAGAGAGATAAAAAATAAAACTTTGAGAATATTATTTGTTTCTATTAATGTAATGCTAATTTTGTTGATAGGATTCAGCAGAATCTACCTTGGAGTTCATTGGTTCACCGACGTCATTGGAGCAATTTTTATAGGGATGATCTGGGTTACAATTTCCATAAAATTTTCCGATGCAAAACATGTAAAAAAATTGATTAATCAAAAAGTTTATAAACCCTAATTTTTATTAACTAACCATGGCAAAAGAAAAACCGAACATGAACACAGTTTTTGTTGGTCACGTTGACGCTGGAAAGTCAACAATAGTTGGTCAATTGATGTTTCAGTCCGGAGCTGTTTCAGAACAGGAAATGGCTAAGTTAAAAGCAGAGGCTGAGAAGCATGGAAAAGCAGGTTTCGAATTTGCTTATGTGATGGATAAGATTAAAGAAGAGAGGGAAAGAGGAGTTACAATCGATTTGGCGTATAAGAAAATTATGACTCAAAAGTATCAGGTTACAATTATTGATGCTCCTGGACACAGAGATTTCGTTAAAAACATGATTACTGGTGCATCTCAGGCAGATGCTGCATTCTTGGTTATTGCTGCTCCTGCAGGTGTACAGCCTCAAACAACAGAGCACCTTTGGCTATTGAGAACTATGGGTGTAAAGAACATTGCTGTTGCTGTTAACAAGATGGATGCTGTTGAATACTCTGAAGAAAAATATAACAAGGTAAAGGAAGATGTTGGAAAATTATTGAAAGGTGTGGGAATCAACCCTGATAACACAGCATTCATAGCATGCTCGGGTCTTAAAGGAGACAACGTAGTTAAAAAATCAGAAAATATGTCTTGGTATAAGGGACCAACAATTGTTGAACAACTTGATGCTTTCCCAGCTCCAGAATTGCCTACAGAGTTACCCGTAAGAATGCCTATTCAAGATGTTTATGACATAACTGGTATTGGAACTGTGCCTGTTGGAAAGGTTGAAACAGGTGTGCTTAAAATGGGACAAAAGGTAATGGTTCTTCCGGGAAGAACTGGAGAAGGAATTTCTGGAGAAGTGAAAACCATAGAAGCACATCACGAATCTTTACCTGAAGCTGTCGCTGGAGAGAATGTAGGTATTAATATAAGAGGAGTTGGTAAAAAAGATGTTGCAAGAGGGGATGTTATATGTGACGCGAGCGTACCATGTCCTGTTGTTGAAGAGTTCATTGCTACTATAACTGTAATAAATCACCCTACGGTGTTGGCTAAAGGATACACCCCAGTGTTCCACGTCCACACTGCACAAGTGCCTTGCCAGTTCGTTGAGCTCATTGCACAAATAGATCCTGCAACTGGTCAAGTTATAAAGGAAAACCCTGACTTCTTGAAGAATGGGGATACAGCAAAGGTAAGAATAAAACCTCAAGGAAATCTTTGCATAGAGACTCAGAAAGATAATCCTTATATGAGCAAATTCGCTGTAAGGGACGCTGGTGCTACAGTTGCTGCAGGTATGTGTACAGAAATTGTTAAGAAGAAGTAAGAAGGTTTCTGTTTTTTATAATTTTTTACTAAATATTTAGATTGTTTTGCAAAAGTTTTAAAAACTATAACAATTTTTATTAGGCATTAGAAAGATATCACTAGATTATTATGTTCACACATCACGCTCATTTTATTGGGTAAACTAGTTTTATTTTTCTAATTGGAATTATTATAATTCCGCAAAATTAAATAGGAGAAAAGAAAAATGGCGAAAATAAGTCCAGTTTCGATAAAGTACATGATTCATGCAAGTTTAGTTGCAGAGGGAGCTTTAGAGAAGCCAGATGTGATTGGAGCACTCTTTGGTCAAACAGAAGGACTGCTAGGGGCAGATCTAGAGATGAGAGACCTACAAAAAGAAGGGAAAATAGGAAGAATAGAAGTAGAATTGGATAGACATGATAAGAGAACATTTGGTAAGATAAAAATTCCTACTGCACTTGATCAATCCGAAACAACACTTATCGCTGCAGCTGTTGAGACCATAGAAAGAGTTGGACCTTCAGACGCTCAAATAGAAGTTGAAAAAATTGAAGATGTAAGAGGAAGCAAAAGAGATTACATCCTAGAAAGGGCGAAGAAATTGATGGGACAAATACAAGGCTCCTCAGATTCTAGAGAGATATCAAATAAAATAAAGGATTCTGCTAGGATTGCCGGAGTTCAAGAGTATGGAAAGAACAAACTTGCAGCAGGAGATCTCGGCGGAAATGAGATATTTGTTGTTGAAGGAAGAGCAGACGTACTGAATCTAATAAGAGCTGGTGTTAAGAATGTCATAGGAATGAATGGAACGAAGCTCCCTGAAGAGATAAAGGAACTTGGTAAAACAAAAGAGATTACCTTGTTTGTTGACGGAGATAGAGGGGGAAAACTCGGTTCCTGCCGAAGAATTTTTTTCTGAAAAGAAAACAAGAAGATTAAGAGATTCTACAAGGCGGGAATCTTCTTTTATTTTAAATGAGGATTCTAAAAAGAAATTAAAAGAAATTGCTAAAAGGAACACCGGTTCTAAGAAAGCAGTAATAGTTAATTCGGAATTAAATGAACTAAAAACTGTGGGAGTTAGGTCTCTTGGTAATGAAATAAAGAGGAGTCGTTCAAAAATAGCTGCAGTAGTCATTGATGGGAGCGCCACTAAAAACATCCTAAATCTTTCTGAAGAGAGGGGCATAGGAGTAATTGTAGCAAAAAACTTCGCAACTACAGATACAAAAGTAAAACTACTTAGTTTCTAAAGAATAAATTTATAAAACACGTTTCGGATAAATAAAATAAGATGGAGAGTAAAGAAGATGAGCGCGCCGAAAGAGAAAGATTATTACATAGTAGGACTAAGAGACTATTTATTCGAGAAGCTAGGAATTAAAAACCAGAAAGAAGAATACGGCTTGCTTAAGAGCAGGCCTCCAGAAAATAGAGTTCTTGGAATTGAATTTCAGAGATCTCTTTTACCCCCCCACAAAAATCTAGATTTTAACTATTCTACGCTCCAAGATTGGATAAAAGATTACTTTAATTCACAAAAAGATGTGAAAATTTTGCAAAATGGCGGACTGGAATTAAAGATAGGGGATGACTCTGTGTTTCTTGTAAGATCCGATGTTCAGAAGTCTTTTAATGGGAGTGTTTCAATTTATCTTAAAGAGAAAAAAGAAGGAAATAAACTTCCTGGAAAAATAAAGCTTTTTTGATTCATTGGTTAATTCAATCTCTATTTATTCTTATTGCCTTACCATTTACAATAGCGTCTGCAACTTTATTTCTACCAGATTTTAGTATTCTTGAGAGGGTAGGCTGAGAAACTTGCATTTTCTCCCCTGCTTCTAATTGGGACATTTCTAAAAAATCCACCAACCGAATTGCCTCAAATTCATCATGAGCTAACGCTATCTCTTCTAATTCTACTCTCTGTACTCCTGCAGGCTTGAAATAAGAAGAGTTTGGTCGACCTCTAACTCTTCTTCTCTTACAAGGTCTTGGCATCTTAATCTTCTAAGGAAGACCTTCTTCCAAAACCTCTTCCTCTTCCAAAACCCCCTCTTCTGGGGCCTGCGACGGGTTCTGCATCTTTGCAGTTTCCCCTCTGCATTCCGGTTCTTGGTCCCTTTCCATCCGGTCCTGTTCCATCTCTATTCGGCATTTTAATTCTCCTTGCCCTATAAAGGGCATATTTAATTATGAATATACATTCATATTACTATTTAAACCTTTTGTTTTGACTATATATTCATAATTAAAATATTTACTTTGTCTTGGATCCAAAAATACGATCCACAAAAGATTGCCTCATCCCTAAAAATGTTTCTATTTTCTTTCTTAGATTACTCTCCGAGGGCACTCCAACAATTCTTTTTAATTCATTACCTTCTTCATCCATAAAAAGAGTGGTGGGAGTTCCCATTATATTATATCTCCTAGAGAGTTCCTTTCCCTCAGGGGTTTTAGTCCTTATTTTTTTAAAAATAACACCCTTGTCCGCATAATCTTGAGAAACTTCCCTCACCAACCTTTCTGCAGGGGGACAATGAGGGCAATTTGAAGATACAAAAACCAATATATTTATCTCTGGACTCATTTTCCCTCAAAACCTCTTTTAACTTTCATTCTTAGTCTTTAAACAAAATTTTGCTTAAAAAATTTTGGGTTAAATTCATAACTTTTAAAACCAACAGCCCCTTTAAGATTTTAGAATAAGGAAGAATAAGATGGAAAACAAGAGGATAAAATTTGGCCCTGCAGGGCTGGGCCCTGTAAAGGATGCCATAAAAAATCTGGAAAATCTTAAGAAATTGGGAATGCGGGCTTGTGAAATTTCATTTACATATGGAGTATATATAAAAGAGGATGATGCAAAAAAAATAGGCGAGACTGCTAAAAAATTAGGAATACAACTTTCAATTCATGCCCCCTACTGGATAAACTTAAATTCTGCAGAGATTGAAAAAGTTGAAAAAAGCAAAAAGAGAATAATTGAATGCTTGCGTATCGGAACTTTTCTTGGTGCAAGGTATGTAGTATTCCATCCAGCATTTTATGGAAAATTTAGCAAGGAAGAGACATATGAAAACACAAAAAAGGAAATTATCGAGCTTGAAGAAATAAGGAGGAAAGAAAAATACACCCCTCTCTTGGCTCCAGAGACTATGGGGAAAATAAATGTTTTTGGGAGCACCCAAGAAATAGCACGGCTTGTTAGGGACACGGGGTGTCATGCATGTATAGACTTTGCACACATCTTGGCCCGGTCCGGAGGGGATTATAAATTCAAAGAAACTTTTGATTTATTTAAGGAATTCAAAGAATTCCATATACATTTCTCAGGCATAGAATTTGGGGATAAAGGAGAAAAGAACCATCTTCCAACCCCTGCTTCTGAGTGGAAAAAATTGTTAAGAAATATCCCAAAAAACAAAAACGTCGTCGTGATTAATGAATCTCCTTCAATGTTAGAAGACTCTATTGAAGGATTAAAAATTTGTAAAGCTCTTTCTGAAAGTAATTCACTGCCTGTCAAAACACCCTGTTAATATATAGTCACTACAAAATGACAAAAAGAGTAAACTTTATAAACCCAGTATACACTCTATTATTACAGAAAACAAAGTTTTCTGAACAACTAAATGGAAAAAAACAAAAAATGAAAACGAGAAACGTTATGGTTTCTTTAGCGGCATTTGCAATTCTTGCGATTGCTTTGATGGGAACTGTAAGTGCAGGTGAAATTGCTAACTCTTACTCTGTTGAGGTTAACAATGTTGATGCCTACACAAACAGCGTTAGTGTTATTGCTGGAGACACTGTTAGAGTAGAAGTTTACTTCACTTCTTTAGTAGATGACACCGATGTAACTGTTGAAGCAGAAATTGAAGGCCAAAAGGTTAAGTTCAGTGAGATAAGTGCTCCTTTCGACATCGAAGCAGGAAACACTTACAGAAAGGTTTTGTCAGTAGAAGTTCCTTATGAACTTAAGGATGAAGTTTCTGACATTGTAGAGCTTAACATCGTAATTGATGGAAAAGATCACAAGACAGACCTTGACACTATTGAACTTACTGTTCAAAGACCTTCATACAACGCAGTAATTAAGTCCGTAACAACCCCGACAACTGTTGAGGCAGGTAAGAACTTTGACGTAAGCTTCGTTCTTAAGAACATGGGTTATAACGACCTTGACGATGTTTACGTAGAAGCAAGCATACCTGAACTTGGTGTAAACCAAGGTCCAGTTTGGGTTGGAGATTTGGTGAATATTGGGGACTGTACTAGTGACTGTGACAATGAAGACACAGTTTCTGGAACTCTTAGTTTGGAAGTTCCATTCGGCATAGACGAAGGAATTTACACTTTAGAGTTAACAGTTTACAATGACGACACTGAATCAACAAAGGTTAAGCAAATTGTAGTTAAGAACGACTTCGCTAATGAAGTTATTGCTACAAATACGGAAAGAGATGTTGCTATTGGTCAAGATGCGAAGTTTACTTTGTTGTTGGTAAACCCAACTGACAATGTAAGAGTTTACACAATTGCAGTTGATTCTGACGATAGCACAAGTGCTAGTGCAGATAAAACAACTGTTGCTGTTTCTGCGGGTTCAAGTACAACAGTTACTATAAGTGCTGAAGCTAAGAAAGAAGGTACAAACACTTTTACAGTGAACGTTCTTTCTAACGGAAACCTTGTAGACTCTGTTGAATACACTTTGAACGCAAAGGGAAGAGCTGCAAGCTCCACAGTAGTCTTGGCGATAATATTGGCAATAATCTTTGTGGTATTGTTAGTAGTTCTTATCGTGCTTTTAGCTAGGAAACCTGAAAAAACTGAAGAATTCGGTGAAAGTTACTACTAAGTTTGATTGATTTTTTATTTTTTTATTTATTTTTCTTTTTTATTTATTTTTTATTTTTCTAAGTGCTAAACGCAGTTCTAGAATTATACTTTCAAACTAACTACCTTGCTAACTCCTTCATGCATTGAAACTCCAAAAAGAGTACTAGCATTTGAGATTATTTCATCATTGTGGGATATGACAATATACTGTCCCTTCTGCATATACTTTCTTAAAAGATTCCCAAGCCTCTCAGAGTTTCTTTTATCAAGTGCCGCATCTATTTCGTCTAAAATATAGAAACAATAAGGTTTCAACTCTTGTATTGCAAAAATTAAAGATAAAGCCACCAAGGTTTGTTCTCCTCCAGATAAGGATCTAACATCGAAACGTTTGCCGTGCCCCGTTTTTACAACTATGTTCACCCCCCCTTCGAAAGGATGCTTCCTATTCTCTAACTCCAAAGATACCTGTCCTTTTGAACTTAGTTGATAAAAATTCTTAGAGAAAATCTCATTTAACTCTTGAAGTGTTTTCACAAATGTCTTTTTCTTTCGAATGTCTATTTCAGATATGACTTTTAGTATTTTCTCTTTCTCTTTTGATATTATCTCTACCTTTTCGTTTATTTTATCATATTC
>NJDN01000013.1 GCA_002254395.1 Candidatus Pacearchaeota archaeon ex4484_71 | reverse complement strand
AGAAGAGATAAAAGAAGAAATCAAAGAAGAAACTGAAGAAAAAGAAAAAATTCTCGAAAAAATAGACGAGGAAAATAAAAAAGCTTTTGAGAAAATAAATAAAGACGAGAAAGTAGAAGAGAAAGAAGATAAGAAAAAGAGCGGAAGATATGACGAACCTGTAGAAGTTTGGGAACCCAAAACAAAGCTTGGAAGGGATGTTAAAGACGGAAAGATAAAATCCATAGACGAAATACTTGATAAAGGCAAAAAGATATTAGAAGAACAAATTGTCGACAACTTGATTGATGCTCAATCAGATCTTATAGCGATGGGCCAGGCAAAAGGAAAGTTTGGTGGAGGAAAAAGAAGAGCTTGGAGACAGACTCAAAGAAAAACGAAAGAAGGTAATGTTTTGACTTTTTCGGCGCTTGCTGTCGTTGGTGATGAGAATGGACACGTGGGAATTGGTGTTGGAAAAGCAACAGAGACCCTGCCTGCAAGAGATAAAGCAATTAGAAAAGCAAAATTAAATATTATAAAAGTTACAAGAGACTGTTCTAGTTTTGATTGTTCGTGCTCTGAACCGCATTCAGTACCATTTAAAGTTACCGGAAAGTCTGGAAGTGTTAGAGTTACTTTGATCCCTGCCCCCCAAGGAACAGGACTGGTTGTTGCAAGGGAATTGAAAAAAGTTTTAAGACTTGCAGGAATAAAAGATGTTTATAGTAAAACGTTCGGAAACAAAAGAACCACATTCAATTTAATAAAGGCATGTATGGATGCGCTAGCGAAAACAAACGGAGAGAAAAAATGATAGCAATAATTCGAATAAGGGGACAAATCGGACTGAGAAAGGATGTCGCAGAGACATTCAAAAGACTTAGACTTGGAAAGAAATACACTTGTGTTTTAATTGAGCCCACAAAGGAAAACTTGGGAATGATTTCTAAATTAAGAAATTTTGCCGCATATGGAGAAATAGACGAGGAGACCAAGAAAGAGTTAATAGAAAAGAGAGGAAAAAAGAATAAGGATGGAAAATTAAAACCGTTCTTTAGATTACACCCCCCTAGAGGCGGAATAAAATCAAAAGTCCATTTCCCTAAAGGAATTTTAGGAGATAACAAAGAAAAAATAAATGATTTGATAAGGAGAATGTTATAATGGAGTTTAATGAATATCAAAAAAAAGCATGGGGAACTGCGGTTTATCCAAACAAAGGCAATAATGTTATATATCCTATGCTAGGACTTGGAGGAGAAGCTGGAGAAGTTTTAGAAAAGATGAAAAAAATATTGCGTGATTTTAATGGAGAAATTAGCGACCAGAAGAAAGAAGAAATGAAAAAAGAGTTAGGAGATGTTTTATGGTATCTCGCTACAATATCTACTGAATTGGGCCTTGATTTTGAAGATGTCGTTCAAACAAACATAAAAAAGCTCGCTTCAAGGAAAGAAAGAGAAGTAATACATGGAGAAGGAGACAACAGATAATGAAAGTAAAAAAGAAAAAGAAATCAATAAGAATGAGAGGAAGGAATATGGGGACTCATGGTAGCGGAGCAAGAAAAAATAAAAGAAAATCTGGAAATAAAGGGGGAATTGGGATGTCTGGAAGTGGAAAAAGAGCAGACCACAAGAAGACTAAGATTCAAAAAATCCACGGGCACGGATATTTTGGTAAAAAGGGTTTCACAAGCATGGGAACAAAAAGGGACATTCGAAAAAGAATCAACGTGGGAGAGATAAGTCTAAACATAGAGAAATATGGGAAAAAATCAGGAGACTCTTTTATTGTGGAGCTCAAGAAGTATAAAATTCTTGGATCTGGAGAGGTAAATAAAAAGTTAAAAATAACTTGTTTTGAGGCGTCGAAATCCGCAATTGAGAAAGTAAAAAAAGCAGGCGGAGAAGTAATCGTTAAAGAAATAAAAGAAATTAAAACCCCTTTGGTAATAAATCCAAAGCATGAAAAAAAGAAGGGAAAGAAGTGATCCTCATCCAATAAGCTTTAAAAACAACTTTCTCGATAAATAGTTATGGAATGGAAAAACTTTTTCGCATGGATTCCAGAAGTTAAAAGTCCTGATGAGAAGAAATTAAGTTTCAATGTAAAACTTAAATGGACATTGATAGTTCTGGCGGCATTCTTCATACTTGCGAACGTTCCATTGTTTGGCCTTTCTTCAAGCGCCCTTGATAGGTTTGAATATTTGGCTATAATTTTAGGTACTGATTTTGGTTCCATAATTTCTCTCGGAATTGGACCAATTGTTATGGGTTCCATTATCCTTCAACTTTTAACAGGATCAGGAATTGTAAATATTGACACAAACACTGATGAAGGAAAGAAATTTTTCCAAGGAATACAGAAAATACTCGTATTCTTTTTCATAATCTTCGAGTCATTAGTCTATGTTTTAATGAGAGGATTAGAAGCCGCTCCGGGACTAAAAGGAATTGTTATTTTCCAGCTTGTCCTCGGTGGACTTGCGATATACTACATGAATGAATTATCTGAAAAATGGGGATTTGGATCAGGTGTAAGTTTATTCATTGGTGCAGGGGTTTCCTGGAGATTAATGACAAGTGCATTCCAGTTCATAAATGCTCAAGGTAAAAATTGTCTTGTCGACTTTGGAAATACTGCTTGTTCTGGAAAGGTTTTATTGTTGATACAATCTATAATAAACAGATATCCAACAGAATTTGTATCCGCGTTCGCCGCACTTGTTATGACAATCTTGATTTTCTTAGCAGTAGTATGGGCTCAGTCCTTAAAAGTAGAGATTCCATTATCATATGGGAGAATAAGAGGATACGGTGTAAAATGGCCATTGTCGTTTTTCTATTCTAGTGTTATCCCTGTCATACTTGTTGCCGCACTTATAGCAAATATTCAATTATTTGGAGGAATGCTCGAAAACTGGCTAGGACATGCCACGTTCTTAGGACACTTCGTAAATGGGAGAGCAGTATCTGGTTTGGGATTCTGGTTGGATTCTCAGAACATACTTGAACTTATAATAAGAGGGGGTTTCCTATCAAGATACCTTGTTCAAGCAATAACGCACATATTCTTCTTTGTTGTGCTGTCTACTTTGTTCTCGGTATTTTGGGTTAAAACATCAGGAATGGATTCAAAGGCTCAGGCGAAGAGAATAGCCTCTTCGGGATTACAGGTAGCAGGATTTAGACAAGACATAAGAGTTTTAGAAAGCATACTTGACCGATACATCATGCCTCTTACAGTAATGGGCGGAGCAGCGATTGGACTTTTAGCGTCTTTCACAGACCTAATGGGTGCGCTCGTGAAAGGTACGGCAATACTTTTAGTGATAATGATTATGTTCCAGTTCTACCAAAATATTGCTAAACAACACATGGAGGATATGAACCCTGCAATTAAGAAATTCATGGGAAGCGCTTTAAAATGACTAATAAAGAGGGAAAAGGAGGTTTTGGACCCATAATAGGAATTATGGCTCTTACTTTTGCAGTCGTTATTCTATGGGACAAACTACCTGCGATAAAAAATGCAGCAGAATATATTTTCAACCCCACCGCCGGAGCGCTTCTGAATTGGAACCTCACATGGGGAATGCTTGTGATTGTTCTTATCCTTAGTTTTCTTATAACAATTATCCAGAAATACACCACTGATCAAGAGACATTAAAAGAATTGAAAAAAGAACAAAAAGAAATACAAAAACAGATGAAAGAGTTTAAAGATCATCCCGAAAAGATAATGGAACTTCAGAAAAAACAGATGTCCTTCATGCCAAAACAAATGAAATTAAGCATGAGGTCGATGATATATACTGGAATACCTCTTATCTTAATTTTCAGGTGGTTTAATGATTACTTCTCCGCAATCTCTGCGCAGACCGGAGAGCCAGTAAGATTCCTTGGATTTATGGGATGGGTTGTTTTTTACATGATATTTTCGATTATATTCTCGAGCATCCTCAAAAAGTGGATGAACGTTGTCTAAAGAACTCACAAAAACCTTAAAAACCCCTCACTTCTAAAACTAACATGGACGATCAAGAATTACAAAGGAAGTTTCAAGTATTTGAATCCCAAATAATGGGTTTACAACAGCAATTGCAAGCAGTAGACCAAGCAATGGTTGAGCTAAAACAATTGCATTTATCACTCGATGACTTAAAAGGAAATGAAGGAAAAGAAGTGTTGGCACCGATAGGAAGAGGTGTTTATGCAAAGACAAAGCTTAGTTCTGAAGATCTAGTAATAGACATAGGAAACAAAACATACGTCGACAAATCAATCCCTGGCACAAAAGAGATAATAAGTGAACAAATAAAGAAGTTAGAGAATTCAAAAGTAGATCTAAACCGAGAACTAGAAAATTTAAACCAAGAGATTACTAGAACATTCTTAGAGCATCAAAAACTACATCAAGGCCATGAAGGGCACGAACACCACCATCACTGATTTTCCTTTCTCGCTTTTTTTATGAATTTCTTGTATGGGAGAACCCCATATTCTGTTATAACGCCTTTTATGTATTTTTTGTGAACAAATTCGAAAGCAGGGTTTTTTATCTTTATATGGGACTTTTGAGGAATATTTTTCCAAACCTCGTCAAAGTCTCTTTGTTCTAATTTTATCTCTTTTGGAGAGAATTTCCATGAGTCTGCGATTATATATACTGGAACTCCTTCTTCCCTAGCAACCTGGGCAATTACCTCGCTACCAATCTTATTTATAACCCCTTTTTTTAAAAGAGCATCTGCTCCTAAAAATACCTTTGTGGCTTTTTTATTTCCTTGAGATCCTGAAATTGCCACGCCTAATGCAGAGTCTACAAACATCGTTACTTTTATTCCTGCTTTTTTTAATTCTCGCGCGGTTTTCCTTCCTTGAAATAGGGGACGAGTTTCGGTATTGTGAACTTCAAATTTCTTCCCTTTTTTTTTCGCATATTTCAGAGACTTAACAACATTTGTAGAGTGGCAATGAGTGAATATGACTTCTTCATCCTCCATTAAATCAAAGACAAATTTGTTTATTTTCTTCTGAGCTTCGAAAAAATGATTTAATATTTTCTTGTGGTCCTCTCCCTTTTCAAGTTTATTTAGAACGTTCATTAACATAGGTTCTGTCGGGCGCAATGACTTTAGAATTTTCATTGCCTCTTTAGTAGGGCTTAACAAGTAGGCATAAAGAGCCCATCCTGCAATGTTTCTTGCGCCTTGAATCTTTATCTCTTTTATATCGTTTGCTACTTTCATGAATTTTCTCTTGTTCTTTATCACCATCTTTTCACCAATTACAAAAAGCCAAGAACCTTTAAAAATCCTATTTAACTTATCAAAATATGCTTGAGTCCCTTATAAATCCAAAAAGAGCTGAGAAGGGTCCATGGAAGATGTTCTTCATTGGAATTCTCTATGCATCTCTGTCATTGTTATTAGTAATGCTATTCTTTGGAAAAGATCCGGTGTTGTCTAAATTTTCAGGAATGATTGTTGTGACGTTTAGCGTTATGTTTACCCTTCCTTTTATGTATTACATATTCAAAAAAGAAGAAAAAAAGGACGAAGAAATTGAAGGGTTAATCCATGTTTGGAAAGTTCACAAAGATGCCATCCTCGCTTTCTTGTGGCTCTTCTTGGGTTTTGTGGTTGCATTCTCTTTCTGGTTTATTGTTTTGGGAGATTTTAATTTATTGAATGCCCAAGTTGAAACATACTGCGCAATAAATAGCCCAGGAGCTATTGACCATTGTGTGCAACAATATTCCTTCCAAAATCTTTCTCAGATGAGTGAGGCAACAGGAAACGTTACAAAAGCTACGAGATTTTTTTCAATCTTGGAGAATAATATTTATGTGCTCATATTCACTCTGCTCTTTTCGCTGTTGTTTGGAGCGGGAGCAATATTTGTCTTATCTTGGAACGCAACAGTGATAGCCGGGGCAATAGGAATCTTCACAAAATATAAGATTGCAGGAATCCCTTTGGGAATTTCAAGATATATGATTCATGGCCTGCCAGAAGTTGCAGCATACTTCGTTTCTGCGCTTGCAGGAGGAATACTTGGAGTAGGGCTCATAAGGAATGGAATAAAAAGTAGAAAATTCGTAAGAGTGTTTGAAAATGTGGTTATTTTGTTGTTCGTTTCGATAGTCATTTTAATCATTGCGGGACTGATGGAAGTTTACCTAACCCCTATGTTTTTCCACTGAGGTTAAATTTAAAAGTACGAGTTTTTTATCTCCCATATGGAAACATTATTATTTTTAGGGGTCTTGTTTTTTCCCATACTTATGATTTCATTTCTTATTTCTTTTAGTGTCCTCCCAATCTGGATAAAAAGAGCTCACACAGAGGGGCTGACTTCAAAAGATATGCATAAGAAAGATGGCCAAAAGGTGGCCGAAGGAGGAGGGATCCCGGTGCTGATGGGATTTACGATAGGGGTGTTTTTATACATTGCTCTAAAAACATTCTTATTTAAGGAAAGCACACACCTTCCAGAGATATTTGCTTTAATGGGAGTTTTGCTCTTTGCTTCTCTTGTAGGAGTCGTAGACGACCTTCTCGGATGGAAAAGAGGTTTGAGTAGAAGGACCAGGATAATTCTCTTAATATTCTCTGCCGTTCCGTTAATGGTTTTGAATGTGGGTTCCTCCACCATATTTGGAATAGATATTGGTTTGCTCTACCCATTGCTTGTAATCCCAATTGGGATTGTTGGTGCTACAACCACTTTCAATTTTGTTGCAGGATATAATGGTTTAGAAACTAGTCAAGGAATCATAATCTTAACCTCTCTCGCAGTCGTTACCTTCATAACAGGAAATCCTTGGCTAAGTGTTTTAAGTATGTGTATGGTGATGGCAATGATTGCACTGTATCCATTTAACAAATACCCTGCAAAAGTTTTCCCAGGAGATATTTTAACCTATGCTGTGGGGGCAATGATTGCGGGAATTGCAATTCTTGGCAATATAGAAATGATTGCTATGTTCTTTTTCATACCTTACATCATAGAGGCTATTTTAAAACTTAGAGGCAGGCTGGATAAGGAGAGCTTTGCAAAATTGAATAGAGACGGAACATTAAAAGCCCCTTATAAGAAGATATACGGATTGGAGCACCTTGCAATAAAGATAATTGGTAAAATAAAACCAAGCGGGAAAGTTTACGAGTGGGAAGTTCCTCTTTTAATAAACATATTTCAGATAATTATAATCGCGCTTGGATTCGTAATTTTCTTCTAGAATCGCCATAAACAGGTTTTTAAAAGAAACTTTCTTGTTAAAAAAATGTCAGATAAGATAGACTTTAAAGAGAGTTATGAAAAAACAATAAAATTCCTTTCTAAAAAAAAGGTTCAGAATACAATCGCTATAATCCTTTTAATTGCAATTCTTGTCTTTGGTGTCTGGATTAGAGTTCAACCCCTCCCAAACCTTATAGATAAAACAACAGGAGAGTATACCCCCCTCGCTCTAGATCCTTACTATTTCTTAAGAATTTCTCAGACGCTTATGGAAACAGGAGGGCACTTGCCCGAAATAGATTCCATGCGGTACGGGGGTCTAAACCCTGGATGGAGCAAAGAAATACTTCCAAAGACTACAGTAGGATTGTATAAAATAATTCACGCGTTCTCTAAAGAAGCAACATTGAGATTTGCAGATGTTTTGAATCCGGTAATATTTTTTGCACTGGGCTTATTGATCTTCTTTTTCTTTATATGGTTCTTGACAAAAAACAAATGGATAGCTATTGTTTCATCATTCATACTAACAATTGTTCCGCCATACCTCTACAGAACCCTTGCTGGTTTTTCTGATCACGAGGCAATAGGAATGGTGGGGGTTTTCCTGGCACTTTTGTTATTTACGTGGGGTTTATTCTTACTAGACAAAAAATCTAAGCCTTTGAATTTAGGAATTGTGGGATTCATTGCAGGGTTCTCAACCATGTTTGCAATAGCGGCCTGGGGGGGAGGAGCAAAATTCCTTTTCATGATTTTCCCATTGGCATTCCTAATAAGATGGCTTGTAAGAAGGAAAGATTCTCTTAGAAAAAACATATCTTTCTATGGATTGTGGATTGTTGGAATTTTTGTGGGAGCATTGTTCTTTGGATATGCTTTAAGTGGCGTGTTAAGATCGTATATGTTAAACTTTAGTGGTATTTTGACCTTGGTTTCATTGATTTATATTATTGTTGAAGGGGTTCTTAGAAAAACAGAAACTCTTAATGACAAAACCAAAAAATATCAAAAATTAATTTCTCTTCTTATAACAATTGTGATCGGCGCAATCTTTTACCAGATCGCTGTAGGAAATGTGTTTTCAATGATTGGACACATGCTAAAATCAATAATATATCCTTTTGGGACTGCAAGGGTTAGCTTAACGGTTGCAGAAAATGCTCAACCATACTTGAACGATCTTATAGCCCAAATAGGAAAGGTCTTTTATTACATCTTCTTGGTTGGTTCACTTATTGTGGGTTGGCGTGTTTCGCAAGGAATTAGGAAAAAAAGTTTTAGGTCTTTATTCACGATTTCATTTGCAATCTTCTTGCTAGGGATACTTTATTCGAGAATATCTTCAAGCTCCGCCCTTAATGGGAACAACGGATTGTCAAAAGCTTTCTTTTTCATCTCTTTCCTCATATTTGCAGTTTCAACAATATACATTTATTCCAGATCAGATTGGAAGATAGAAACTAAATGGATAATAATTATAGCATGGATGATTCCGATGTTACTTTCGGTGAGATCTGCTATAAGGGTTTTCTTTGCATTGATGCCTTTCATGTCCTTCATGGTTGCCTCCGCGATTTTTGAAACCGGGAAAATTGCCAAAAAATCTAAAGACGAAACAACGAGGATTCTTTTATGGATAGTATTTGCCTTGATGATAATAGGAATTATTTACATCTCGGCAGGGCATTATAAGACTGTAAGTTATCAGGCAAAAAACCAACACCCTTCGTACAACCCTGATTGGCAAAACGCAATGAGTTGGGTGAGGGGCAATACCCTTGAAGGAGAAATCTTTTTACACTGGTGGGATTATGGTT
>NJDN01000012.1 GCA_002254395.1 Candidatus Pacearchaeota archaeon ex4484_71 | reverse complement strand
GAGAGAAGGGGGCCATCAATATTTTATAAGAATACTTCTGGTGAAAAACCAACTATTAAAGAATCCTCCATCAAAGACTTAGAGGGAATCCTCCTATCGCTTGGAAATTTTACACTTTTTGTTTCCGAGAACGATTTTGAAGGAGGATGGAGAATAGATTACACAAATGAAAAAAACCAAGTTGTCTACGATAAATACCCTGAATTGGGAAAACCTGAAAACACTTTGATGAGGGCCATACACGGAAAAATGCTCTTAGAGATATTCTTTAAGGGAAAAATAGAGCTAGAAAAAGACAAAAAGCGCTGGAGAATAAAAAAATGAATGCAAAAGAAAGAAAAGAACTAATCGAAAAAATTGCCAAGAGATGGAGAGACGAAGGAATAAAAGCCTTAAAAATATATGGAAATTTCCAGAAGTATACCCCCTTATTTCACTTCCATATCTCTGAGCCATATGACTTAAAAGAAAATTTTATTTACATAACAGAACTATTTGGGCATATTAACCAAAAGCCTGAAGATGCGGGGATACTAAACCTTGAGGGTATGAGAAGACAACTCCAAGGAAACTACGAAGGACTACAGAGCATAGTTTTACAAGGAATTTCAGAACCAAACATATTACCCCATGAAACCATCACCGAAGCAGGCCGGAAAATTTTTAGAACAGACCCTCATCCCACACAAAAATTGGGAGTGATAAAAAACGAAGATAATATCCTTTTCGATCATGCGCTACTTTATTTTGAAAATGCTACAAAACATCTTATCCCTCAAACATTCCATCTAGATTTAGAATATGCCACCTTTTCTAATAGTCATAGATTCTATTAAAAACAAAAGACTAAAAAATTTAAACCTCAAATTCTTAACATACTAAAACAAAGCATCTTTAGTTGAGTGGTACAATGTAACCTTCCCAAGGTTGAGGCGCGGGTTCGATTCCCGCAAGGTGCATCCCATGTAGTTTAAGAATATAATTTTTCAAGATAAAATTCCAGAGAAGTTCCGGGCTTAATCCTATAATAGAGATCTCGGTCTTGCACCGCATTAGGACCAAAAGAACGGTTAACTGCTTGCTTAAATAAAGTTGGAGAACAATTACTTTCATATACTTTTGCAAGATACCTCAGGTTCGTGCCCTTTACCTTTCCCTCAAACTCGTCCAGTTGTTGAAAATAAAAATCAATGATTGAAATAGAATTTGCCCCTTCCAATAAATCATCCAATTTTTTCCTTCTGAATTTGTCATCTACCAAACTCAAAAAATAGAGATATTTATCCTCTCCAGGAAGACTTTCTGGGGGCCTTATCCAATTCCACCTTAAATGACGACTTTTTTTAGATACCTTTCCCATAATCTTTATAACAGATAGTCTTATTTAATAATTATTGTATTGTATTGAAAATGAGAGGTGAAAAATCAAAATCCATAGAGGAATTAAAACATAAAACAAGAAGACTCTCAATCAAAGAGGGAATTTTCTGGACATTTAGGAGCGCATTTGGGGACAGTTATCTCGCACCATTTGCAATAGCTGTCGGATCTTCTAGCCCCCTTGTGGCAATAATGAATACTCTTTGGAATGTCTCCTCCATAACCCAAGTCTGGGGGACAAAACTTTTAGACAAATTTAGTCGAAAGAAGATATTATCAACAACTATGATTATAAATTCTCTTGGGTTTCTAATCTTGTCTTTGATTGGAATTCTTTATATAAAAGAAATATGGACAAAGTTTATCCCTTTGTTGATTCTATTAGACATGGCAATTCTTGTAAGTGCGGCAGGAATAGGATATCCTCCTTGGTTTTCTTGGATGGGAGACGTAGTAGATCAAAAGTACCGTGGAAGGTGGTGGGCAAAAAGAACAACGATAATAACATTCACTTCCGTGTTTCTAACCATAATCTCTTCTTTCATACTTCAGGTCTTTAAAAATAATGGAAACACCATATTAGGGTTCATCCTATTCTTTTTTATTGCGTTCTCTGCAAGAATGTATTGTAGGAGTCTTATAAAAAGACACTATGAGCCTCCGTTGAAAAAATCTAAGAAAAAAAATAAAAGTTTGTTTGAATTTTCAAAACAATTCAGAAAGACAAATTTTGGAAAATTCATAATATTTAGGGGATTTTTATCAATAAGCATGATGATCACTTCTCCTTTAATTGCTATATACCTCTTGAGAGACTTAGGGTTGAGCTACCCTGTTTATATTTTAATCACGCTTTCAGGAATGGTTTTCTCAATATTTACTCTAAACTTTTTCGGAAAAATATCTGACAAGTTTGGAAACTATAGGATAATAGCCCTAATGACCTTCTTAATTCCGCTTACCCCTCTATTATGGGCACTTTCTACTTCTCCAATATATCTTTTCTTTGTACCGGGGATTATAGGGGGAATAAGTTGGTATGCTTTTTTATTGGCGTCAAAAAATTTTATTTATGACAACGTAACAAAAGAAAAAAGAGCGCAGGCAATAGCCTACATAAACCTGGTAATTGGAATTGGGGCACTAATTGGAGGAGCAATCTCAACTCTCTTGATAAAATTTATTATAACAAGCTGGATCGAACCGATAATCTTAATATTTTTAATAGGATCTGTGGCAAGAATGATTACCGTTGCCATATTTGTACCAAAAATGAAAGAAATAAAACACAAACAAAAATTCAAAGGATTAAAAGAATTCGAACATCTAGCGGTAAAAGAACTAAAGCCCACTCTTGTAGAAGATTTGCACGAAATCGAATCTATAAAAAATTATATGGAAGAATGAGAAAGTCTTTTAAAAGAAAAGCACCTAATCTCTAGACAATGATGAAGAAAAAATGCCCAAGATGCGGAGGAAAAATAAAAGGCTCTTACGAATTTTGCCCAAATTGCGGGGTACAATTAAGAAAGAAGAATGACAAAGACGGACTGCTTGGAAAAAACGATTACTTGGGAGAAAATGAATTTTTTAATGAACCGAGAGGGTTCTCAGAAAAAATAATCGACAAGATGATGGGAAGTGCGTTAAGAATGATTGAAAAGGAAATGTTAAGAAATATGCCTCCTCAAATCAACCCCCCAAATCAAAATACGCGAATAAAACTTATGATAAATGGCAAGGAAATTAATCTCCCTGAAAAAAATATTCAAAAAAAGCCTAAAGAAATCAAAAGAGAAAACAACAACACAAAAAAACT
Source organism: Candidatus Pacearchaeota archaeon ex4484_71 (assembly GCA_002254395.1). GTDB lineage: Archaea > Nanobdellota > Nanobdellia > Pacearchaeales > GW2011-AR1 > EX4484-71. The sequence continues at coordinate 5,968 of NJDN01000012.1, read as the reverse complement.
GCCCATTGAATTCTCCAAAGAAAATTTAAAAAAATTTAAAAGAATGAAAAAAGCAGAGCCCGCGACGGATGTTAGAAGAATTGGAGATAAGATAGTTTATGAACTAAAAGTGCCTGGAGTAAAATCAATTAATGACATCTCAATTTCAAAAATGGAAGAGGGACTGGAAGTAAAAGCGGTGGGAGAAAAGAAAGCTTATTCAAAAAACATAAGCATAAATTTTCCGCTAATAAAGTATGCATTATCAAAGGGAAAACTCTCCTTAGAAATGGATGCTAAAGAATAGCTTTATAAATTTTAATTTTTTAGAAAATTCACCAGACATTGATCCTGTAGCTCAGTCTGGTTAGAGCGCTGCTCTGATAAGGCAGAGGTCCGCGGTTCAAATCCGCGCAGGATCATTCTACAAAAACCTTTAAAAACCATTCATCTATTCATATTCTATGGCCAAAGGATTATACCATCAATTAAGACAATTGTGGAAAAAACCGGATAAAGAATCTCTACGTGAGAAAATGGTCTCGTGGAGAAAGAACGGTGTATTCGCAAGAGTAGAAAACCCAACAAGATTAGACAGAGCTCGTTCTTTAGGATATAAAGCAAAAAAAGGATATGTAATAATTAGAGTTAAAATTCGAAGAGGAGGGCACAAAAGACCAAGGCCAAACAAAGGAAGAAGATCAAAAAGATTACATGCTAGAAAAAATCTCAAAATGTCCTACAGATGGATTGCCGAACAAAGAGTTGAGAGAAAATTTAAGAATTTGGTGGTTTTAAATTCTTATCTTCTGGGGAAAGATGGAAAGCACTATTTTTATGAAGTAATATGCGTTGATCCTCAAAGACCTGAAATAAAAAAGGACCCAAAAATGAGGTGGATTACAAAACCCCAAAACCAAAAAAGAACAATGAAGGGATTAACGAGCTCTGCTAAAAAATCTAGAGGATTGCGAAACAAACACCCTACAACAAAAGTTAGACCAAGCGTCCGAGCAGGAAAAAGAAGAGGAAAATAAACCTTAAAATATTTAACTTCTAACCTCGTTAAATTGCTATGGAAATATTAAAAGAGGTTAAATTTTTGGCAATACATCATTCTCAGAGAGCCGAAGACTCTGCAAAATTTATAAAAGAAAGACATCTAAAAAGAGGATGGGAAGATATTGGATATCACCACCTTATAGACAAATTTGGAAAAGTATACCTGGGCAGATCCGAAAAATATTGGGGGGCACATGTGCTCGGACAAAATCATCACTCAATAGGGATTTGCATAATGGGAAACTTTGACAAAGAAGAACCTCCAAAAAAACAAATGTATTCTCTCCTAAAATTAATTATAGAGAAAATGAAAGAATACAACATCACGGTTGAGAATGTGTTAGGGCATAGAGAATTCCCAAACGTAAAGAAAACATGTCCAGGATACTACGTAAACATGGACAAAATAAGGAAACTAATAAATAAGAAACTCTTAAAAACCATCCCAAACTAAACTTACTATGGAAAAAACACTAAAGAATCTCACTAAAGCCTTCATTGGAGAAAGCCAAGCAAGAAATAGATATACTTTTTATGCAAAAATAGCAAAGAAAGAAGGATATGTAAAACTAAGCCAAGTGTTCTTGCTGACAGCCGAAAATGAGAAGCAACATGCAAAAAGACTATTCGAACATATTCAAGAACTAAAAGAAAAACTTGGGAATAATGAGGAAATATTGGTAGAAGCAGCTGCTCCAACAACTTACGGAAATACCGAAGAAAATTTGGAAGCTTCCATCAATGGAGAAGAATATGAGGAAACAGAGATGTATCCTGAGTTCGCAAAGATTGCGGAAGAAGAAGGTTTAACAAAAATATCTCAAAGACTAAAATCAATTGCGATAGCTGAAAAACACCACAAAGAGAGATTTCAAGCAATATTGAATGAAATAAAAAAAGGCACGCTTCTAAAGAAAGAAGAAAAAGTAGTTTGGGTCTGCATGGAATGTGGATATGTTCACATTGGACCAGAGCCTCCAGAAAAGTGCCCTTCTTGTGACCACCCTAAAGAGTATTTCGAGCTAAAAACAGAAAAATTTTAGATTCTCCAAAAAAATTTATTCCAAAAGGTATATAAACATATGAAATATAATTCATCTATGACTAACAAAAAAGAGATCTATAAATGCGAGATATGTGGAAATATCATAGAAATTATTCATAACGGAAAAGGAGAAATAAGTTGTTGCGGGAAGCCGATGGTCCTTAAAAAAGAAAACTCTATCGACGCATCTACAGAAAAACATGTTCCAAAAATAGAAGGGAAAAAAGTTATTGTGGGATTTACTCCCCACCCCATGGATGAAAATCATTCAATTGAATGGATAGAAGCCACTGGAGAAGGAGACAAAATAGAGAGGATACATCTTCACCCTTCAGAAAAACCAGAAGCAATTTTTGATTTCAACCCCCTCTCTGCGAGAGCATATTGCAACCTTCATGGGTTATGGAAAAGTAACCAATAAACACTTAAAAATCCATTAAGAAGCTCTACAAAATCTTAAAAACTATACCTCTCTAATTGTAGTATGTTAAACGAGATAATTGGAATACTGGGATTAATTTTAATAATTGTTGGAAACTTAACAATATACAAAAAGAAGGCAATAAGAAGAAAGTACACTTATCCCCTACTAATAGTCGGGGGGATTTTTCTTACTATTTACAGCATAATGATAAGAGACACTATTTTCATTGTACTCCAAACCATATTCATAGCTTCCTCAATTTATGGACTCATAAGAATAAACCACAGAATAAAAAATAAAAAATAAAATGCTCTATTCCAAACTAACAGAATTATACACCCAGTTATCATCAACAACAAAACGTTTAGAAAAGATAGAGATTTTGTCGAAATTCTTCAAAAAGCTAGATGAAAAAGAGTCATATATCCTTTATCTCCTAGAAGGAAATATATACCCTAGCTATGATGAAAGAAAGATAGGAATCTCTAACCAACTTGCGATAAAATCAATATCTAAAGCAACCGGAACAAACCAAAAAAAAATTCAAGAGCTGTGGCGGAAGATGGGAGACCTTGGAGAAGTTTCAAAGAAATTAACCGAAACAAAAACCCAAAGAACCCTTGCATCACACACTTTGACCACAATTAAAGTTCTGGAAAATCTAAGAAAATTACCAGAACTAATAGGAAAGGGAACCATAGATAAAAAGATCTCACTGATAACAGAACTTTTGACATCCGCATCCCCAGAAGAGGCATTATACCTTGTTAGAACTCTCCTAGGAGACTTAAGAATAGGAGTGCAAGAATCTACAATAAAGTATTCCCTATTGAAAGCCTTCTTCAACGATGATAAAGAAAAAGAACCCTCTATTCAAAGAGCGATAGATAAAACAAATGACTTAGCAAAAGTTTTTGAAATTTCAAAAAAATCAGACATCAAAAAATTAGATTCTTTAGAGCTAGAAGTAGGAAAACCAATAAAAGCCATGCTAGCTCAAAAAACAATTTCAATAAAACAAGCATTCAAAGACCTTGGTAAACCCCTAGCTGCGGAATACAAATATGATGGATTTAGATTGCTGATACACAAAAAAGGAGACAAGATAACACTCTTCACACGTAGATTGGAGAATGTAACAAAACAATTTCCTGAAGTAGAAAGATACATACAGAATAACTTGAAAGGAAAATCTTTTATTTTGGACTCCGAAGCAGTTGGATACGACAAGAAAACAAAAAAATACACAGACTTTCAGGCGATATCTCAAAGAATAAGAAGAAAACATAATATCAAAAAATTGGAAGAATCCCTACCTGTAGAGATAAACATTTTCGACATCTTATACTACAACGGGAAATCCCTTTTGGATAAACCCTTTAAAGAAAGAACAAAACTATTAAGAAAAATAATCAAAAAAGAGCCTTTTAAAATCGCTCCTTCAAAAATGATAATAACTTCATCTGAAAAAGAAATTGAAAAGTTCTACAAAGAAGCATTGAAAAACAATCAAGAAGGAATAATGCTAAAAAACCTAGATGCAGAATACAAGCCAGGAAGAAGAGTTGGCCACATGTTAAAACTAAAACCCAACAAAAAAGATTTTGACCTAGTAATCACAGGAGCAGAATGGGGAACCGGAAAAAGAAAAGGATGGCTTTCCTCGTTCACCCTTTCATGTAAAAAAGGAAACAAATTCCTAGAAATTGGAAAAAGTTCGACAGGTCTGAAAGAGAAAAAAGAAGAAGGTCTATCATACGAAGAACTAACAGATCTATTAAAGCCACATATTGAAGAACAAAACGAAAGAGCTGTTAAAATCTCCCCAAAAATAGTTGTAGCAGTTACATACCAGGACATACAAAAATCTTCAAATTATGAATCTGGTCTTGCTTTAAGGTTTCCAAGATTCGTTGCCCTAAGAGAAGACAAACCAATATCTGAGATAACAACCCTTGAAGAGTTAGAGGAGGAATTTATAGACCAAAAGAAAGAAAATTACAAGTATAATTAATTATTCAACAAAAAAAGATCTATCTTCTTCCTTAAATCAGGGGGTAGACCTCGAACACCCTTCATATCTTCAAGAGTTAAGATGTCTTTTTCAAGATATCTATTAAGATCTAATTTACTAAGACCAAGAATCGTTATGGGATAAAGGTTATGCTTTGTAATATTCTCGCTCAAACTATCTCCTTTTGGATAGTTCCACCCCATAAGTCGAATACCAACGCTATTAGAATATTTTATAACCTGCGCAGAAAACTTCGTATTGGTTACAAGAAAAGGTTTAGTGTATTTCTCCTTCAAATCTAAAAACCTCGCATAAACATAAAGCGCCGTTTGAATCTGTTCCCCTAACCAAGGATTCATATGGTGCTTTGATTCTATCATTAACACTTCCCTTCCCTTTCTTGCTGTAACGTCTATCTCGTGTGAAATGGATTTTCCTCTCACAACTTTATTTAAGCACACTTTATATCCCTTTTTCTCAAAGAGCTTCCCAACAAACTTCTCGAATACAAACCCCCCATTTATCATTAAATCCATCACAGATCTCTTTAGGTTATATCTCAATTCTACAGAATTCTCTTTCCTTTTCAGTTGCGATGAAACAAAACGAAAAATTTTTCTTGTCTCAATCCCATCATAAAGTATCTTTTCAACCTTCTCAAGAATTTCTTCTACCACCTCTCTGCTGGCTCCAGAACGGATAATAGATTTCCTTAGCTTAGACTTGCTGTATCTCTCAAGCTTTCCATTCATCTTCTTAACAAAAACATTCTTAGATGCCATAACCTAAAAAGGAAACAAACCTATATAAAATTATCAAAAGAAAAGAAACTTATAAAATATCCTTCTTCCTTGAAAAACCATGAAAAAAGCTCAAAAACTTTTTGAATACCAAGGATACTTATCCTTGTCAGTCAAAGTAATCTTAATGCTTTCAATATTAAATGCTATCAATCTCCACTTGTGGCATATCGCCTCCACCAATATCTTCTTACTATTTTTGATGTTTGCTCCCCAAATACTAAAAAAAAGTTCAAAGGTAAAACTGCCAAAAGAATTTGAACTACTCTTACTAATTTTTGTTATAATAACATTCTTCTTGGGAAAAGTGAGTTCAATAATTGCCCCCATAATGTTTGGAATAGCGACGGGATTTATAGGACTTGCAATTCTGTTATTTCTTTACTCCAGTAACCAAATAAAAAAGAATTATTTTCTAATCTTGCTATTTTCATTTAATTTTTCTATGACTTTTGGAGTTTTGCTTGAAATTTTAAAATACTATCTGAAGTTACTTTCGGGACACTCCCTTGTCGAAAGCATATATTCTTTCACGATGTTAAATCTAACATATGTCTTAGTTGGATCTGCAATTGCATCTTTAATGGGCTACATGTATATGAGATATCACATAAGTTTTTTAACAAACATAATAAGAATATTCA
>NJDN01000011.1 GCA_002254395.1 Candidatus Pacearchaeota archaeon ex4484_71 | reverse complement strand
TGTTGTTGGTAGGAGGAGTCCTAGCAGCGGGCGTGGCTATAAGCGATAATGCAGGGGTAAAAGATGTTGTAAAAAAAGTTGTCGAAGAGAAAGGATATGATGAGTCAAAAGTACAGGAGGTGGAAGAAGTTAATATGGAAGATCTTCCAGACCAAGTGAATTTAGAAAATATTGACGACACAAATCTCGCTATGTATAAGGTGGATATGGGGGAGGAAAAACCAGTTTATGTTATTACAGTTTCGGATGAGAAATTTAAGAAAACTGTGAAAGAAGTTGTATCTCAGAAAATGCTTTTGAACTTTGGTTTGCCGGGAGAGTTTTCAGATTCTCAATTTTTAAACACCGCAACTAATGTTAAAACGGGATATGAAAAAGGATATGTTATGATGCATGGTGGAAGTGTAACCGGCATCTCTACGAATGCAGATTTTTTAAGTGATGGAGGAAACTTAAATATAGTATTATATCTAAATGGAGAAGAAGTAGGTTTGAGAAATTCATTCGATGTGAAAAAGGAAGGAATTTTGAGTGATTATGATATTCAATCTCAGGGGGTTGTAAATTTTGAACCAGGAGATATTTTGTCTGTTTATGCTTCAACAGAGGACGGCGCAGAAGTCAAGGATGTAACGACTCTCGTTGAAATAGAGATTTACTAGGAATAGTGAAAGGAGGTAAAATGAGATCAAATAAAGATAAAAAGAGCGTGGCAATATGGATTTTATCCATCTTGGTAATCCTTTTAGTGCTTACGATGGTGTTCTTCTTTGTTGTTAAACCTAAAATAAATAAGTATGTGTTTAATAAGCAAATTGAAGCACAAAGCTATGTGTTTGCAGATATGATTAATCAATTGCAAAACAAGGGTTTTTATCAGGTGCAAATTGGAAACCAAACTCTTGTGTTAGTTCCTCCAACGCAAGGATAATTTTTTGTTTTTTAATTTATTATTTTTTTATATAAAGTTTTAAATAGATATTTTCCTTTTTTATCAAGAGAGGTTAAATGGTTTATAAGAAATATATAAGACGTAATGGGAAGGTATATGGACCTTATATTTATCACAGCAAAAGAGTTAACGGAAAAGTTGTTTCAGAGTATATTGGTACTTCAAATGAGGAAAGTTCTTCTTCTAAAGGTTCGAAGATAATTTTTATAATCATGGGATTTTTAGTTTTGTTGGTGGCTTTTTCTTTAGTGTCGTATTACAGGTCAAGCGGAGATTCACATGTTGTTATAAATCTGGATAGTTCATATGTGTCTGGAGAATCTTTAAAGGGAGCATTGCATTTAGATCTTAATGAGGGGGAACTTATTCCTGCGTCTTCTAGGATTATATTTGAAAACAACGGAGAGACGAAAGAGTATAATTTGAGTGACTTGATATCTCTTGATAAGACTGAGGGGGATTTTTATCTAAAGGGTTCTTCTATAAAAGGAAGCGGAGAAGGATATGGATTAATTGGAACTGCGGAAGTTCATCCAGATGTATTTTTTAAATTTAAGATTTATTCTAAGGCGGAAACTGGAAGTTCTGGAGAATCTTCTTCAGAGGGTAGTTTTAATATTTCTAGTGGGGAGGAAAATTCATCCAACGAAGAGAAAGAAGAAGTTTTAGAAGAATCTAATGGTGTTACACAAGATACGCTTGGCGAAGGAGATGTCGTTACGGAATCTTCAGAGAGCACAGAAGGCTCTCCCACGGACGAGGGAGCTTCTACAGTTTCTGAAGAGAAAATAACTAGCCCTCTTACAGGAGAAGCATCTCTTGATTTTGAGAAAGAAGTCCAAGGAGATGTGTCTTACAATAAGCCTTTTGAGTATAATCTTGCGGAAGGGGAAACAATAGAAATTGTGGAAGATAGTGTAAGAACTGAAACTGCTGATCTTGGAGAAGATATCTTGAATGTTGAGGTATCTGATAATAAGGTTATTATTACAACAAATTATTCGGAACAAAAAAAGGGTTTTGGAGAAGAATATCTTGGCGACAAAACTCAAAGTATGTTAATTAATCTTGGAGATTTAAATTTGAATTTCAGCGAGGGAGATTTAAAGATTTCTGTGGTTTATGATGGGAAAGAATTGATTTCCGTGAAGACACTTTTAAAGAATAAAGAGAATCAAAGTGTGTCTGAAGAGGGGAAGTTGGATGTGCCGGTTGAAAACAAAACCATCCAGAGCTCTAATTTGTCCGTTGAGAATAAAGAAATCTTTAAATCAGCGTACGAGAACGTTTCATTAACTGAACAAGAGATTTCCATATTAAAGGAAAATTTTCCTGATGAAAAAATTATCCAAACTGCTAAAAGATATAAGTCTTGGATAGTTGTGAGGTTTGAGTTGGGGGATTATTTCTTAGAACAGAGTTATAGTTCATCTCTTGGAGAGGAAGAGCTTCAAAAAGAAATTGAAAGAGATAAAACTATTTGGATAAAAGATATTGCAAATCAAATAATGGAGAAGGATTCTTCTTTTATAGAAATTCCAGAGCTTTCTGAAGAGTATAATATTTCAAATAGTTCTTAATAGTATGGTCGTGGAGGGACAATTTTCGGCTCTTTTATCTTTTTTATTCTGAATTGATATTCTGATTGAGATATCACCGCGGTTAAAGTTAAATCTCCAACGGCAACTTTTGTGATTCCTTCCACTATTGGGATTCTTGATTTTACAGAAAATTCTGTTAAGATGTCATTTATTTCAGACGGGCTTAGAGTGATATTTGTAGGTTTTCTGCCCATTTTGCCTTCCACGAATAGTTTTTTATCGGCTCCAAGGCATTCTACAACATCTACATTAGGATCCGAAATCAATTCTTGAATCTTTCCAAGATTGAGTTTTTCATATGTTCGAACTGGTTTTAGATAACTTAATCTTCCCGGAAGTCTTGTTTCAGGTATTTTTAGAACTCTTGTGTCTCTTAATACAACTGGTTGGGGGATCACTCTAGGTTCTCTTGATATGGCCCTTGGAGGTAGTTTGTTCTTAAAGGTTATCTTCAGGTCAGATTGCTCTAACCTTTTTATCTTCTGTTCAGTCTTTGTTTTTTCTTTTATTAGTTTCTTTATTTCTTTTTTATTGTCCTTGGATGTGTGTAAAATTGAAGGGGTGTAAGGCATGTTTTTCTCTTCTTCAAGTCTTATTCTCTCCTTCAATTTGAAGAAATCCATGGGTTTGTAATTTCTTATTAGCTCTTCTGTGAATTCTAAGAGAAAAATCTTCTTTTTTTCTTCGGACATATCTTGTAGCATTCTGGATTAGGGCATCTCAAATTCGGGAGGCCACTCCTCTTTTTCTTCTTCTACTACAAAAGGATTTTTTGTTCCAAGCTCTTCTTGTCTTTTTGTGGGAGATTTTATTTCTGTTTCAAGAGGTCTTGGTTTTGGGGAGGGTCTTGGCACGTCAAGTCTTTCTCTCTCTGTAATCTTTTCTTCCTCTTTTTCTTTTGGCTGTTCGTAGAAAAGAGTCATACTTTTAGCTATTATCTTGTTTTGGTCAAGTAATTCATCCAGCTTTGTTAGTATGCTTTTTTCAAGTTGTCTTTCTTTTTCTATTCCTAAATCTTTTTTTGCAATTTCCTTTGCCGCGTTTTCAAAGATGTTCAATAGAGTATTTATCCTGTTTGATAAATTGTTAAAATTCTCTGACAGGTGAGTCATAACTTTTTGAAGAGATGCAAAATTTTCTATAAGAATTCTTTGAGACTCATCAGTTTTTGGTTTTGTCGTTCGCCTCGTCACTTTTCTAGTTGTTTTTCTTTTTGTTGTTTTCTTTTTTGTAGCTGTCTTCTTCTTAGCAGTCTTCTTCTTTTTGGAGGGTTCAGTTCTTATAACTCTCCTTGTAATAATTTCCTTCTCAACAACATCCCCTTTTTCAGCCATGTCTCTTAGAAGAGATTTATATTTATAAATCTTTGTTGGTTAAAATGTTTTAGGAGTATTGGTGTCTAAATCTTCGTTTGATGTTTGTTCTTTTTGGGGTTCATTTACTTCCGTGTTATTTTTTTCTTCTAATTTTCCTTTGAGATATTCTTCTTTTTCTTCCTCTATCTTTTTTATGTCTTTTTCAATTCTTTCTTTTTCTTTGTTTATTTCATATTGTCTCATTTCCTCATCTGTTCCTTTTAGGTTTTCATTTTCTAATTCTTGAATATAATCCCCTATCTCTTTTGCAACATCTGCATTAACACTTATGCTATCTATACCTTTCTCTACTAAGAATTTTACCATCTTTTTTTTACTTCCTGCTTGGCCGCAGATACTTGTTTCAACGTTATTTCTTTTACAAACTCTTATCACGTATGAAATTTGGTAGAGAATCGCGGGATGCATTTCATCGTAAAGATCTTGGAGTTCCTCATTACCTCTGTCTATCGCCAAAATGTACTGAGTTAGGTCGTTCGTTCCGAAGGAAATGAAATCAATACCTTCTTCACACAAGTCATTTATTATCTGAACTGCGGCAGGGGTTTCTATCATAACTCCTAATTTTGCATTTTCAAAATTTATTTCTTTAAGAATTTCCTTCACTCTTTTTAACTCTCTCACACTAATTACCTGTGATAGGAGGATTCCCATTGTTTTTCCTTCTTCGGAGATTCTTTTCAGTGCTCTTAGTTCCGCTTTCAAAAGTCCTGGATTTTTCAGACTGAACCTTATTCCATGCATCCCGAGCATAGGATTAGCTTCTATTTCTTCAGGCGCACCTTTCAGGTTGTGATATTCGTCACTTCTTATGTCTGAGGTCCTTACCCAAATTTCTTCAAAATAATTTGCTATTCCTCTCAATCCTTTAAAGATAAGGTTTTCATATTCGTTTAGTTTGTTTTCTTTCAAAAAGTAATTTGGATGTATGCCTCCCTCTGCAATTATTCCCTCAAGTCTCGTAAGTCCAACTTTTTTTATTCCTGTTTTTGAGGCTCTTTCTGCGAATGTTGGAAGATCTACGATTACTTTTATTTTTGTTTTTGTTATTGCTGTGAGTGGCTCTATTTCTTTCTTTTTGGTTTCTGCAGTTTTTCCAGAATAAATCTTTCCCTCATATCCATCGACGGTTATTTCTTCTCCGTCTCTTAGTGTTTCTGTGGCTTTTCTTGTTCCAACAACTGCGGGGATTCCCATCTCTCTAGAGACTATTGCGGCATGCGCAGTCATTCCTCCTTCATCTGTCACAATTCCCGAACATCTTTGCATTGTGACGACCATGTCGGGGTTTGTCATAGAAGTAACCAAAATATCTCCTTCTTTTATTTTGTCAAGGTCTTTTAAATCTCGGATTATTTTTACAACACCCGACGCTATTCCTGGGGATGCTGCCAGTCCTTCTAAAACAACATTTCCTTCAATCTTTGCTCTCGTCTCTTCGCTCCCATCCTTTGTAATGAGGGTTGTGATTGGACGAGTCTGAACGATGTTTATGTTTTCCCCCTCTATTGCAAACTCAACATCTTGGGGTTTTCCATAATGTTCTTCTAATTTCATTGCAATATCTGCAAGCCTTTTTATCTCATAATCTGTTAAGACTTGATGCTGTGAACGATCTTCTCTTAACTTTATTGGGCCGGTTTTTCCGGACGAATCTCTAACAATTGCAATTTTTTTGTCTCTTATTTTCTTATCTAAGATTTCTAATTCTCTTGATATTCGGTATGTATCTGGGGTTATGCTCCCCGAAACTATTCCTTCTCCTAGCCCCCACACCGCTTCCATGATTATGTCCTGGGTTTTATTTGTGGGATCCTTTGAGAAAATTACTCCTGACTTTTCTGAATGAACCATCTTTTGAACGACAACGGCTAAACTTGCTTGTTCGTATTTGAAGTTCTTCTTGTGTCGATAATATATTGCCCTAGATGTAAAGAGCGACGCAAAGCATTTTTTAACATTTCGAAGTACCTCTTCATTCCCTTTTATATCAATATAAGAATCTTGTTGGCCCGCGAAACTAGCGCTTGCAAGGTCTTCGGTAGTAGCACTCGAACGGATTGCAACGAATGTTGGTTCGTAGGCATTCTTTAAAATATCTGCAGCGGTTCCTCTTTCTATTTCTACTTTGTTTGTGCTTAGTACCTCGTAAGATTCAAGTATCTCTTCTCTTAGGTTATCTGGAAACTTGGAGTTTGTGATTATCTCCCTTATTTTTTTTGAATTTTCATTTAATTGAAGCGTGTCCTCAAAGTTTGTAGAATCCAAGATTGATTTTATTTTTTCGGATAGATTTGAATTTTTTATAAAATAATCATATGCTTGTGCTGTAACCACAAACCCTTCCGGAACTGGAACTCCCAGATTAAAGATTTCTCCAAGGTTTGCACCCTTTCCCCCTACAATTTTCCCGGAATCTTTTCCTATTTCTGAAAACCACTTTATGAATTCTATCCTTGAATTAGAATTGCTGTTTTCTTCCTCTTTTTTTAGTTCACCCTCAGTCATTCTAAGAAAATGAAATTATAATTAATAAATGTTTGGGGTTTAATTCGAAATAGCTCCTACAGGGCACATTTCAATTGCTTCATCCACGCAAGGAGAGTCCTCTTTGGCATCTTTTTTTACTTGGGCCTTTTTGTCTTTTCCCATCTCAAAAACTTCTGAACAAATTGAAGCGCACGTCCCACACCCTATGCAAAGTTTTTTGTCTACCTTCACCATGTTTCAAAGCATTCTTTTGAGTTTAATAATCTTTTTATAGCCCTCTTTCGACTTCCCCTTATGAAAATATATGCTGATTCTGAAAAATATGATGTTTATGTTATATGCCCTGTCAGGGGTGCAGAAAAATCCACATTAGATTTTTTAGAAAAATACAAGCATGCCCTAGTAAAGAAGGGTGCAAAGGTTCTGCTTCCAACAACTGACACCAATCAGGATGATCCTAGTGGGGGGTACAACATTGTAGAGTCTCATCTTAATGAGATGTATGGCTCTAGAGAAGCACACATACTCTGGAACAAAAATTCTGGGGGGAGTAAAGTCGATCTCGGGTCTGTTTTGATAGAGAATGCTAGAAGGGGGATGAAAATACTTTTAATCAATAGGGGTGCGGTTGAGGAGATGGTCCGGGATCAGAGAGAGAACGGGATTTTTAAAAGCTATGAGATGGTTTTGTTGAAACTTGACGAAGAGTACGATGGAAATCTTAGACTGGGAAAAAGAGAGTTGGAAAGTTTATTAGAGTAGTTGCAGATTCTTAAACTTAGATAGTTTTATAAATTTAGAAAATTTCTTCTTAATATGATAGGAATAGGACTAATAATTGTGATTGTTCTTGTAGCCATACTTGTTATAATGGCATTTAGTTATTATAATAGGTTTGTAATTTTGACAAATAGAATTGATAATTCTCTTTCACAGATAAATGTCCAATTAAAAAGGCGTGCAGATTTGATTCCTAATCTGATTGAAACGGTCAAAGGTTTTGCAAAGCATGAAAAGGAAGCAATAAAAGCCGTGACGGATGCTCGAAAAGCTTTGGTTTCTGCTAGAAATTTGCAAGGCAAGGTGAAGGCAAATTCTCAATTAGAGTCTGCATTAAAGACAATCTTCGCTATTGCAGAAGGATATCCTGATTTAAAGGCTAATACAAATTTCTTAGAACTTCAAAGAGAGTTGGCAGCAACCGAGGATAAAGTGGCTTACTCGAGACAGTTCTACAATGATTCGATATTATCTTACAACAATATGGTTGAGAAGTTCCCAGGCAATATTTTTGCGGCAATGTATGGGAAAAAGAAAAAGAAGTTTTTTGAAATTGCAGAGGCAGACAAAAAGCTTCCAAAAGTTAGTTTTTAGGATATAAATTTTTTTAAGGTGTTTTTTTCTTATTTACTTCATGGGAAATGGGGGAAGCGATTGGATTGCAGTTTATGGGGTACCTTCGACTAGGGATTTTTATAAAAAATGTCATGAAGCATTTGTTGAACTCGGAAGGAAGGGACTTGTAGGAAGAATAGTTACTAATTCCGAAGGGAAAGGGTATGTTTCTCTGAAGAAAAGAGATGAAGACGGGTCGTTTGGGTTTTATTTTGGAGAAGATGATGTTCTCTGGAGAAGCGTGGGAATGCTTCTAAATCATGATTATAATGAGGTATTTATAATGAAAGCCCCTGTTTTGAGTAGCGAAGGATTGGGTCCTTCTAGATTGCTTTTAGAAAGCCTCAGAGTTCCTGGAAAGATAGAATGTTTAGAGTATACGCTCGGGAGTGTTGAAGAAATTTCGACTGAGAAAGAAAAGGGTTTAAAATCTCTTGCGAGAGAGAAGGGAAGTTTTTCTCCGGGAAAATTCTACCGCGAAAGTTTTTTTGGAAGTTTATATATTGGATCTAAGAAGAAGAGAAAAGGGATAAAAGAAAATCCTCTAAAAAAGAAAGATTTGCCCGGATGGGATGATGACGTTTTTAGTTCTTCCCCAAAAAATCAAAAAAAGATTTTTTCCACAAAGAAATCCAAGGATACTAAGCGAGAGTCTAAACCTTCCAAAAACAAGAAAAGAAGATTGTTTGGAAGGGGATTCTAAGAGGTTAATCTTAAAAACTCTTCCTGATTATTTTAACTATGGAGCGTCTAGATTTTAGAGATCAAATTTCTCGGAATAAGAGAAAATCAACAATTCTCATGGTGAGTATACTTCTGATTATTGTAATCTTAGGATATGTTATCTCTCTTGCATTCAATCCCGCTTATTTTTCTATGATTATGATTATTGCAACCATAATCTCAGTTCTTTATGTCTATATTGGTTTTTATAATTCTGAGAAGATGGCAATTGCTAGCGTTGGTGCAAAAAAGGCAGATCGTACGAGGCATAAACAATTTTATTCTCTCGTTGAAGGATTGACGATTGCATCCGGGCTTCCGATGCCAAAACTATACGTTATGAAATCTGATCAAATAAATGCTTTTGCATCTGGGAGGGATCCAAAACATGCAGTTGTGTGTGTTACAGAAGGGGCGCTGAAGAAATTAAATAAAGAAGAGTTAGAGGGGGTCTTAGCTCATGAGCTGGGGCACATAAGAAATTATGACATCCGATATATAACTCTTGTAACGGTTTTAGTAGGCATGATTTCGATAATTTCACAAATCTTCTTAAGAAGTTTGTGGTTTGGTTCTGGAGACAGAGGGAATGACAGATCTCAGTTAGTTTTTATTCTCCTGGGAATTCTTTTAGCCATACTTGCTCCGATAGTTGTTTATTTTGTCCAGATGTCAATTTCAAGAAAAAGGGAATTTGCGGCGGACGCTAGTGCTGTTCAATTTACAAGGTATCCTCGGGGATTAATAAATGCACTAAAGAAAATTAAACAAGAAAATATAAGGCCGGAGAAAAAAATTAGTCGAGCGGTAGCCCCCCTCTTTATTTCTGATCCCTTCCTAAGGCTTGGGAGAACGCACCCCCCAATAGATAAGAGAATTGAAGCTCTAGAAAGGATGTAAAATTTAGGCATTTAATGTGGCGGGAAGGTAGAGTTTTACATTATAACCTTTTTCTTTTAGAAAATTGAATTCTAATTGCACGCAAATTTCTTTATAGAGCCCGCATAAGAGAATCTCTTTATTTTTTGGGATTCTTTCGAAGGTTGGTACTTCTTCATTTATTATTATTGG
>NJDN01000001.1 GCA_002254395.1 Candidatus Pacearchaeota archaeon ex4484_71 | reverse complement strand
AGGATTTGCTAGAAAAGATTTTGATAAGAGATTTTCTTATGGTATCTTTTTTTTGGTACTTTTGGCGATGTTAGTTCTTTTTTTTGGTATATTTTTTTATGCAGGGAGTCACACTGGAGAGGTTGTTCTTACAGGTTCAGAGAAGTCTTGCGGGGATGGGACCTTTTATGATTCTTGTTCTTTGAATAAACCTTATTTTTGTAACCAAGGCATGCTTGAAGAAAGAGCATCTGTTTGCGGATGTCCCGAGGGGATGGGGAAAAAAGGAGAGTTTTGTTCGTACAAGGAGTTTACAGATGCGGTTCCAGCAGAATTTCCATATTTTCTTAACGGAGAAAGAAAGGAGTTGCAAATGTGGCTTTATGATGGAGTTGAAGAATATGTTTCTCAATTGCCTCGTGCTATAAGATATTCAAATGATGAAGTTCCTCTTAGGGCGGATTTTAAGCTAAGGAAAATAAATGATGAAATTCAGAGGCAAGCCATTCTTCCTCTCGTCATAAAAATAGAAAATCTTGCTCCAAACAGCAAAGTTGATCAAGCAAGAATTGCAATTAGTTTGGTTCAGAATATCGATTATGGGGAGCCAGAAGATTATATTGAGTTTGAAGACAAAAAAGTTTCTCTTTCCAATTTTCCTTATCAAACCCTCTATTCAAACAAGGGATCTTGCGAGGGAAAATCCGAGCTTTTAGTATTGTTGTTAAGAGAAATAGGGTATGGGACTGCCTTATTTTATTATCCTGTGGAAAATCATGAGGCCGTTGGAATAAAATGTCCAAAAGAGAATAGTTTGTTAAACTCTGGATACTGTTTTGTGGAATCAACATCTCCTTCTATAATTACCGACAATGGGGGGGAATACCTTGGGGCAGGAAAGTTGGTCTTTAGTCCAGAGCTTGTTTTAATTTCTGATGGCATTTCTTTACCGAGAGGTTTGATAGAGTATACGGATGCAAAAAATTTGAATAAACTTAGGTCAAAGAGCAAGTTAAATATTTTTATGCAAGGAAGATTGTTACGGCTTTTAGAAAAGTATGGGCTTGACTATTCATTCTAAAATTGCCTTTATTCTTCGGATACCTGCACTAGAAGACTCTTCTTTTATAATTTTAAATTTTCCAAGCTCTTTAGTATTTTTTACATGTGGGCCTGTGCAGATTTCTTTTGAGAAATCCCCGATGGTATAAACAGACACTTTTTCACCATACTTTTTATCAAAACTTCCTGTTGCGTTCCTTTTTCTTGCTTCGGCGAGGGACATTTCTTCTCTTTTTACTTTCACACCTTTTTTTATTTGCTCATTTATAATCTCTTCTATCTTTTCTTTTTCCTCGGGGGTTAGTTTTCTGTCAAAATTGAAATCAAATCTCAATCTCTCAGAATTTATGTTTGACCCTTTTTGAGAAATATCTTTGTTAAGAGTTTTTCTTAATGCGGCGAGTAAGAGATGTGCCGCTGTATGAAGGCGAGTTGTTTTCTCAGAGTTATCTGCCAATCCAGATTTAAACTTCCCAGCACTAGCGGTTTTTGAAAGTTTTTTGTGTTTTTCATATTCCTTTTCATATTCCTTTTCATTAACTTCTATTGAGTTTTCTTTTGCAAGCTCTAAAGTCATCTCAATTGGAAAACCATATGACTGAAAGAGTAAGAATGCTTTTTTTCCTGAAATTTCTCTCTCTCTTTTTATAATTTTCTTAAAGATTTTTAGTCCTTGTTCGAGGGTTTTCAAAAATTTTTCTTCTTCTTTGGAGAGTTCCTCTTCTATTTTTTTTGTATTTAGATTGTAATCCCCGTAGATTTTGCAGACCTGTTTTGCAATATCTTTTGTGAATCTTTCCATTCCAATTTTTCTTCCGAATCTAATAGCTCTTCTGATTAATCTCCTAAGCACATACCCCTGCTCAGTGTTTGAAGGGGTAATCCCATCTGAGATTATGAAAACACTCGCTTTTATGTGGTCTGCAACTATTCTCATTTCTTTTTTGTGTTCTTCGTACTTTTTTCCTGAGAGTTTTTCAATTTCTTTTATTATTGGCTTCCAACAGTCGAGTTGATAATTATCCTCCACTCCCTTAAGTGCTGCAACAGTTCTTTCAACACCTCCTCCGAAGTCTATATTCTTTTGATTAGCTTTTTTTAATTTTCCCTCTTTATCTTTGTAGAATTCCATTAATACGTTGTTTCCTATTTCTATCCATCCTTTGTTTTCAGGATCAAATTTTTCTGGAGGGGGGATGTTTTTTGGTGCCCAAAAAAATTGTTCAGTATCGGGTCCACAAGGGCCGGTTTTCCCTGCTGGCCCCCACCAGTTTTCCTCTAGGAGTGCAATTCTTTCTTTTTTCACTCCTAATTTTTTCCATATTTCTATTGATTCTTCATCTTTTTGGGTAGTCTTGTTTCCCTTGAAAACCGAAACAGCATATCTATCTAGAGGGATTCCTAGGACTTTGGTATGAAATTCAAAGGTCATTTCGAGAGCTTTTTCTTTCCAATAATCTCCTAGACTCCAATTTCCGAGCATTTCAAAGAAAGTGTGGTGAGTGGTGTCCCCAACTTCTTCTATATCCTTAGTCCGTATACATCTCTGAATTCCTACCAATCTTTTTCCGGAAGGATGTTTTTCTCCAGACAAAAAAGGTACTAGAGGGTGCATGCCTGCAGTTGTAAAAAGGACTGTAGGATCATTTTCAGGGATTAGTGAGCTATTTTCAATTTTTACATGTTCATTTTTTTCAAAGAAATCAATATACTTTTTTATCAATTCTTTTCTATCCATATCTTTCCAAGGAATAGTCTTGTTTTAAAATTTTTTATCCAGGAGTTTTAGTCTTTGTTGTATATCTGAGAGTTCTTTTTCAAGCCCCCCCTTTATTGGTCTTACTTTTATTTCTCGCGTTGGGAGATGCCTCTCTTGAGGGTGCTTTCTCAATATCTTTGGTTTTTGAATTTTCGGATTGAGATTCTCTAATTTTTTTATATTTGAAATTACTTTTTTTATGCGTGTATTCATTCTTGATTTATTCCTTAATTCTTTTTTTCTTAACTCAAGGAATTCCTTTATGTGAGCATGCATCTTTATGAATGAAGCCTCTGTAAGAAGGACAGACTTTTTCGCTTCTCTTGCTTCGCTATTCTCGAATTTTATATGAATTATTTTTTCAGAATCCATTTTATAATTTTGAAAAAAGATTTCGGTCAACTTTGTCTATCTGAGTTCTAACAGATTCTAATTCTCTTTCCCAATTTTGAAGTGTTTCTTCTTCTTTTTGTTTTATATTCTTTGTTTCATTTAATAATTTCGAGATCTCAGATAATTCTTTTTTTGTTTCTTCAAATATCTTTTGTGATTCTTCAAATTTGTCAAGCCTTACGAAAATTGGACCTCTTTCTCTTTGTGCTTTTCTCTTAATCGGAGGTTCTTTTTGCTCCTCTTCTTTGAAGAAGTCGTCGAAATTTTCATTTTCTCCTATTTCTCTTCTTGGGGGTCCTTTGAATAAGCTTCCGCTGTATTCTTCATCTTTTTGGAGAGGTTCTTGCATCATTCTCTTCTCATCTAGAGGTTTAAAGTCATCTGCAATTCTCCCTCCTTCCTCTTTTTCTCCAGTCACAGCTTCTTTAATTGTATCTTGAGAAAATTTTTCCCCTAGAGAATTTCTTGGGAATGTTGGTAATTGGTGTATTTGGCCTTCTTCCTCTCCAATTGGAGGGAGCTCAGGCAACTTTGGCAATTCGGGCAATGCAGGCACTTCCCCTTTTTCACTCTTGTGTTTGAATAGACTCATTTTGAATATATACTTTGATAAATATATTATGGAATAGAGGTTTAAAAATCTTTATTTTTTCTAAGACCGAAAGGTATTTATTTGGAATGTATTTTTTAAAGAGATGTTAGACAAATTGTTAAGAGAGGTGGTTTTGATAGTAGTCGGTAAATCTGCAGAGGAGATAGCGACCATATTAAACTCAAAGAAATATGAAAATGAATTTAATATAGCGAAAAAGTTGGATTTAACAATAAATCAGACAAGAAATATCCTCTATAAAATATCTAACGTTGGTTTGGTAACATCCATAAGGAAGAAAGATAAGAAAAAAGGGTGGTATACATATTTCTGGAAGTTTGACGTGTTAAAGTGTTTGGAATTCTTAAAGGGAAGAATTGTTAGAGAGCTAGAAGACATTGAACAAAAGATACATGAAAGAAGAACCAGTGTCTTTTACTATTGTAAAAGATGTAATATAGAAGTAAACGAGGAAGAGGCACTCTCTCTCAATTTCAGTTGTCCTGAATGTGGAGATATTTTTCAGATTAAAGAAGGAGCTTCTCTTGTGAAGGAATTAGAAAAAACAAAAGCTAAGCTTAATGAAAAATTGAAGATAGTTAATGAAGAGATGGAAAAAGAAATCACGAGATTGAATAAGTTAAAAGAAAAAGAGTTAAGAAAAATTGAAAAAGAGAAAAAAGAAAAAAGACTCTTGGCAGCAGAAAAGCGGAGAATAGCAAGAGCAAAAAGTGGAAAAACTTCCGCAAAGAAAAAATCAGCTAAAAAAGTAGTAAAGAAAAAAACGACGAAGAAGAAAGCAGCTACCAAAAAAAAGGTTTCTAAAAAGAAAGTAGCAAAGAAAAAGACCTGGGCTCTTAGGAAGAAGTAAAATGAGATCTTATGTGTTCCGCCCTCGAAGAAGAATTTTTGATTTTAGTTTGACGGTTTGGATAATTATCCTAAATTTTTTAGTTTTTGTTATATTAAGTGCAATTTTTGGAAGGAGTCTTTTCTCGGGTGGAGGCTTTGTGCTGAAAAATATCGCACTTAGTTTTAATAACATCTTGCACTTCAGAGTGTGGACTCTTCTCACAAGTATGTTCATGCATGGATCTTGGACACATTTAATTTTTAATATGGTTTCTTTATTTTTCATAGGCTCTTTTGTAGAGAAAATCATTGGAAGGAGAAGATATTTTTGGCTATACATTCTTGGAGGGATATTTGCTGGATTGTTTTTTGTAACTCTCGCAGGTTTGTTTGGGGATTTTTCATGGGGGGCAAAGCTTTTTGGTACGAAATTTGTTTTTGCGGTCGGGGCTTCTGGTGCAATTTTTGCGTTGGGGGGTTTGCTTTCTGTTCTAACTCCCAAGATGAGGGTTTGGGTGATGTTTGTGATTCCTCTTCCAATGTGGGTTGCAATGGTTGGTCTTTTGGGATTCTTTTGGTTGATGTCTTTAAGTCTTCCAATAGGCATAGGCAATACCGCGCACCTTGGAGGTTTGCTTGCAGGAGTTTTTTATGGATTTTATTTAAAGAAAAAATTTCCTAGGAAAATTAAATATCTCCAAAGCCGGTTTAGGTAAAATGAGTAAAAATTTATTTGGGAAACTGAGGGAAAAGTATAATTCTTTATTCGATTATCTTTCAGATTCACGTAATTTTATTTTTGTGATTCTTGGTTTATTTATTCTCTCAGCGATTATAGGTTTTTTTGTCCCTGCACCTTCCCAGGTGTCTTCACAAATATTGAGTTATATTCAGCAACTCTTGAACAAAACAGAAGGATATAATTTTATCGAAATGTTTCTTTTCATTTTTTTTAATAATCTGAAGACAAGCTTTGTGGGGTTGTTTGGGGGTATTTTCTTTGGAGTTATTCCTGGAATTGTTTCTCTTTCAAATGGATATCTCTTGGGTTTTGTTTCTATTTATAGTGCGTCTGAGAGCGGTTTTGGAATTTTGTGGAGGTTAATTCCTCATGGGATTTTTGAGTTGTTTGCTGTTTTTGTCTCATTGGGATTGGGATTGAAATTAGGAAGTTTCTTTCTTGAAAAGCAGAAAAGGAAATTCTTGAGAGTTAATCTGAGAAATTCAATTGAAGTCTTTGGGTTAATAGTTCTTCCTCTGTTGGTGTTCGCTGCTTTAATAGAAACCCTGTTTATTTTCTTTATTTAATTTGAATTATGATTTTCTTTTAGATCGTTTATTCCAATAACAATTGTGATAATTCCTACAGCGAAGATTAATATAACTATTCCTCCTTTTAGGAGGTTTAGTGCAGCGACTCCCCACGAATACATACAACTTCCAGGGAAAATTAGATATAGGGGAATTACTAGCATTAGAAGTCCAATCAATATTTTTATCATATCTTTCATTGAAGATGAAGTTTTGATTATTTTAAAAAGATTATTATTCTCCATTAGTAATTCTTAAATACATCTATTTTTTGTTTGATTCATGGAGTTTTTGGTTGTTCCGGGCTTGAATGGACTTGGGAAGACAAACGGAGTTCAAGATAGTTACAAGCAGTTTTTTAATGATTGCAAAATTCTTGACTTGCCTCGAGATGATGTTTCTAAACAACTATTTGAAATTAAAACACAAACAAAGAGATTTTTTGAAATGAACAAATTCTTGTTTTTTGGAGGGGATCATTCTATAAGTTATCCTTTGGTATATAATTTCTTTAAAAAGTTTGGAGACAGTGGAAAATTAATAGTTTTAGATTCACATCCTGACACGATGTCTCCTATGAATGAGCCTACCCATGAGGAATGGCTTAGGGCGATTGTAGAGGACGGTTTTTCACCCAAGAATATCCTCATATTTGGAATTAGAAGAGATAGTGAAAATGTGGATTCAAGGGAAATAAGTTACCTCCTGGAAAAGGGCATAAAATTTTTTTATTCGGACGAGATTCTCGAGTTTAAAGAATTTTTAAGATCTTTTATCAAAAGCCCATTGTATGTTTCGGTAGATGTGGATGTTTTCGATAGTTCGTCTATGCCCTGCACAGGGTATCCTGAAAAGGGGGGCCCTCACGAAGAGAGTATTTTTGAAATTTTAAATGAAATCTCTCGCTTGAAGGAAAATTTATTCTTTGACATTGTGGAATTAAATTTTAAAAATTGCAATAAAAAAGAGAGCGTTATCTCAAAGAACAATATTAAGAAAGTTTTAAAAATAGTTGGGGTGAATTAATATTATGAAGAGAGACTACACAATGCTTGGGATTCCAATTCCAGAGTTTTACTAGTCCCGCTTCTAGGAGTTTTTATGAAAAAAGTTAAAGATTTTTTATGGGAGAAAAATATGAATGTCAATGAGCTTATTGAGAAATTCGGATCTCTTGGATATCAATCTACTGAATTGTTTGAGGCACACAAGGTTGTGTTAAAGATGAAACGTTCTGGGGCGAAAATTTTCTTAACTTTTACATCCAACATGGTTACTAGCGGACTTAGAGGATTATTTGCTCAATTGTGCAAATTTAAGTTTCCAGATATTCTTGTTACAACTTCTGGTTCTATTGAAGAGGACTTAATGAAATCTTTAGGAAGCGACTTTGAGATAATAAATTTCAACCCGGATGATAATTCGCTTCACGAAAAAGGGGAAAACCGGGTGGGGAACCTGTTAATTCGGAATGAAGATTATATGAGGTTTGAAGATAAAATTGGAGAGTTGCTGTTGAATATTTATAGGAAGAAAAAAAGAATCTCGTCTTCTGAACTTCTTTATGAAATTGGAGTTCAATTAGATGATGAAAATTCAATTTTATACCAAGCCGCAAAGAACAATATCCCTATTTATTGTCCCGGGATTGCAGATTCTAGTTTGGGGTTTCATCTTTATCAATTTCAACAGAAGAATCCTGATTTTGTTGTGGATACCATTTTGGATATGCGAAGGATAACTGAGGATTTAAGTTTTGATGAAAAAAAGGGGCTCATCTCCTTGGGGGGGAGCATCTCAAAACACTATGCGGTTTTCGCGGCTCTTTTATCGGGAGGTTTTGATTACGCTGTGTATTTGACCACCTCGCATCCTAGTTCCGGATCTATGTCTGGGGCAACAACTTCGGAAGCAAAGTCGTGGGGAAAATTAAAAGATGATGCTGAGGCGGCAACAGTGGTGGGGGATGTAACAATTAATTTTCCTCTTATGATTTCTGCGGTATTGGACAATCTTTTTTCGGAGGGAATTCTAGGCGATGGAAAAAGCTAAGTTTGTACTCTCTAAAAGGGTATTATCTTCTCAATTGAGAAAGTTGGAAGACATGGGGTTTAAAATTTCTTATTCTTATAAAACAAACCATGTTGTGGGAAATGTTTTGGAAGAAATAAATGAAGGTGTTTCTTTTTCAGTGCACTCTTTCCATGAAGTAGACGAGATTAAAGATAAATCGAGAATACATTTTTTTTGCCAAGCGGAAACAGAAAAGGAATTTGAAAAATTGTTAGCTTTGGGAATTTCTTCTTTTGTGGTAGATAATGAAGAAGATTTGGAAACGCTCCTAAGAGTTGTTGCCAACAAAAATCATAAGGTAAATTTGGGCCTGAGAATGAAGTTCCAGGAACATAGGGTAGGTTCTGGAAAATATTTTGTATATGGGATGTCTGCGAGAAAAGTCAATGATTTAATAATTCTCCATAAGGAAAATAAGTCTATAAAAGAGATTGGGATTCATATCCATAGAAAGAGTCAGAATACGTCGGAGTGGGACATTCTTGGAGAGTTAAAAGATTCTATTAAGGAAGAGGTTTTAGAATTAATAGACTTTGTTAATTTTGGAGGGGGGTTACCGTCTCTTTACAAAAGTTCCACCGAGAAGGTTTTTGATTACATCTTTAAAAAATTGAAGGAAGCCAAAGAATGGTTAGAGAATAGGGGAATTGTTTCAATTATAGAAC
This sequence comes from Candidatus Pacearchaeota archaeon ex4484_71, assembly GCA_002254395.1. Classification (GTDB taxonomy): domain Archaea; phylum Nanobdellota; class Nanobdellia; order Pacearchaeales; family GW2011-AR1; genus EX4484-71. The sequence goes on along the minus strand of NJDN01000001.1, from coordinate 14,844 downwards.
CTGGAAGATTTTTAGCTGCTCCTTCCATAAAGCTTATTACAAAGATTATTCAAAAGCAAAAACATATTTTGATTATAAACACAAGCATCTATAACTGTGGATTAGATACCCTTTTAACTGGGACTAAAATGTTGGTGGAAGGAGAGTTGGAAGAAGAGGAAGATGGAATTAATTATTTAATTAAGGGAAACAGCCCCACACGGGATGATATTTTTAGGTATAGGGTAAGGCTAAAGGAAAAAAACGTGGGAGACGAGATTGTCTTCCTAAATGCGGGGGCATATAACTATAGTACTGATTTTTTTGGTTATGAGAAGCTCGATACGGAGATTTTAGAAGATTTTTTATAAATATTTAAATATTCGAGAGATTTTTTCTAATTATGGAGAATGATAATTTAGAGATAAAAGAACTTTTCATTCCGAAGAATCAGAATGAAGTGGTTATAGAAAAGGAAAAAGATTTTACAGATGTTTTGAAAATGTTCGCTCCTGGGACTTCTATAAGAACCGCGCTAGATGATTTGCTTCGAGCGAGAATGGGAGCACTAATAGTTTTTGATAATGGTTATCTTTCACCAATAGTAGAAAAGGGATTTAAAATTAATTGCAAGTTTACTCCTCAAAAATTGGTGGAACTTGCTAAGATGGATGGTGCAATTATTTTATCCAAGGATGGAAAAAAGATACTGTCTGCCAATACTCTCTTAAATCCTAGTGTCGACCTTTCTACGAAGGAAACTGGGACGAGACATAAGGCTGCCGAAAGGACGGCGAAGCAAGCAAAAACTATTGTTATTGCGGTTTCCGAGAGGAAAAATAAGATTTCGTTGTTTTATGGAGATGTAAACTATGCTCTGGAAAATAGTTCAGAGATTTTAAGAAGGGCTACAGAGACTTTACACATGCTCGAAAAGCAAAAAGAGGTTTTCAATGAGCTCTTGGACAATTTAAATTTATTGGAGTTGCGAAGAATTGTTTCAATAAATGATGTTGGTTTGGTTCTTCAAAGAACTGAAATCATGAAGCGTATTGAGGCTATTGTGAAAAATTATCTTGTGGAGCTTGGTCAAGAGGGGATCATTGTCCGTATGAGATTAAGAGAATTGATGGGGAACACAAAAAAAGAACAAGAGATGATTTTAAAAGATTACTTTGGAAAGGATACTTCTTACGCTTCAGAGATGTTAGAGAAAATGAGTTTTGATTTTTTGTTAGAGCCTTTAAATATTACAAGGATGTTGTTTGAAGAGCTTCACGACAAATCTGTGTCTCCTAGAGGGATAAGAATATTATCCAAGACTAATATACTTGAGAGGTATGTGGATGCTCTAGTTGCAAAGTTCCAGAATTTAAGCAATATTCTGAAGGCAAATGATGAAGATTTGCTAACTGTTCTCGAGACCGACGCTATGGTTGCCTTTTTTAGAGAGGAGATTTACAATTTAAAAGAAAAAGTTAGTATTGGGAAGAGAATTTAAATGATATCAAAATCCAAATCGAGGGAGATAAGAGATCTCTTAGAAGATTCTCAAAATCCTCTATTCTTTTTTGATAATGATCAAGATGGACTCTGTTCATACCTAATTCTCAGAAGATTTTTGGGTAGGGGAAGGGGAGTTCCAGTAAAGACGAATCCTCTTACTAAAGAATATATAAAGAGGGTGAGGGAGTTTAGCCCCGACAGAGTTTTTGTTTTGGATGTGCCTGAGATATCAAATGATTTTTTGGAAGAGCTGTTTGAGTCCAATATCCCCTTAGTCCATATTGATCATCACAAAGTTCAAAGATCAAAATATTATAATAAAATTTCATACTATAATTCCTCTTCACGTAGTGGAGATGGAGAGCCTGTCACAGTTATCTGTTATAATGTGGCCGAGAAAAGAGAAGATATCTGGCTTGGGGTCATAGGAGCAATTTCGGATAAATATTTTCCCCCTTTTTACAAGGTTTTTTTATCTTTGTATCCCGATTTAGCTTTGGAATCCAACAATCCTTTTGAGATTTTGTATAATTCAGGGATTGGAGATATTGCTAGGATGCTTGGAGCGGGTCTAAAGGACAGAACCACAAATGTCATGAAGATGATACGGTTTCTGATTAATTCTAGAGGGCCGTATGATCTCGCAAACGACAATAAAGAAGATTTTGTTTTTTACAAAAGATTTAAAGATCTTGAGAAGAAGATGGATTTGTTAATTAGAAAAGCTAAAAAAAACTTGGACGAAGAGAAATTGCTCTTTTTCAAATATTCTGGGGAAGTGAGCATGAGCGCAGATATTTCAAATAAACTTTCTTATTTATATCCAAAAAAATATGTTGTTGTAGCATATGCCAAAGGGAACTTTGTTAACATTTCTGCGAGGGGAGAACAAATTAAAAAAAAGATTATGCCCCTCCTAAAAAAGATAAAAGATTCTAAAGGAGGAGGCCACGAAAATGCTGTGGGGGCCCAATTGCCCCTTGCTTCCTTGGATTTTTTTGTGGAGGAACTCAAAAAGTCTATTTGAGATAAATATCAAAAAGCTTAAATATATGTTCTGCCTTTGTTTTGTATGGAAGTACAACTAAGTCATCCATTCACTAGAATGGTTTTGAATTGCTTAGTGAAGACTTTCATCATTAAAAAAATTGCCTAATTCGATTCGATTTCCTTCTTGGGCCTCGGGTTGAATTAGAAAAGAATTCTAAAAGAATCCTTGGTCCCGAGAAGGTTCGAATCTGTGAAAAATGGATGAAGACCAAAAGATGGAAACAAGAGAAGTTGAGAGAGAATTAAGTTCTCTTCTGGAGCGTACGTTTCGTTGGGAAGATGAACTTAACTCGATAACCTGCGGAGAGAATTAGTTTACCTAAGATGGAAAAATTATTATTTTTATTATTTGCTAATGTCTAACTTATTTAATAGCTTTTGCTGAAGTATATCATAGTTTTTGCGGCTTTTCCGCAGAAGGGGCAATCTCCAGTTATTTTTTTGTTTGCATTTAAAGGCGTGCATCTTGAAGTGGCGCCCGTTTCTTCTTTTATTTTTTTTTCACAAGAAGGGTCTCCACAAAATCTTGTAAAAGCAATTTTTCTCTCTTTTATAGCGCTTTTGAATTCACTCTTGCTTTTTGTTTCCACAATGTTTGAGTAAAGTTTGTCTTTTGCTCTTTCAAGCATTTCTTTTTGCATATTTTTTAACTCTTCTTTTATTATTCTTTTCAAATCTTTTATCTTTGCAGCTATCTTTTTTCCATTATCTCTTCTAACAATTACAACTTCTTTTTTTTCTATGTCTTTTGGGCCTATCTCTATTCTTAATGGAATTCCTTGGAGTTCGTACTCAGAAAACTTATATCCAGGAGAGTACTCCTCTGAGAGGTCTATTAGAGGATTAAATACGGAGAGCATTTTCTCTATTTCTTTTGCTTTTTTTATCACTTTTTCCTTTGTTTTGTCAAAGAGTATGGGAATTATTACTAATTTATTTTCTGCAACTTCTGGAGGCAAGACCAATCCTTTATCATCCGAGTGTGTCATTACAAGCCCCCCTATAAGACGTGTGGAGATGCCCCACGAATTTTGCCAAGGAGTGTGTTTTTTCTCATCCCTTCCCAAGAAAGATATTCCAAATGATTTTGCAAAGCTCTGGCCGAGGTTATGGCTTGTTCCACATTGTAGGGCTTTACCATCTGGCATGAATGCTTCAATGGTGTATGTGTGTTTTGCCCCCGCAAATTTTTCTTTTTCAGTTTTTTTTCCAATCAGGACTGGCATTGCTAGCAGATCTTCCGACAGTTTTTTGTACAGTTCTATTACTTTCAATGTATCTTTCTCGCATTCTTTTTCTGTTTCATAAACGCAATGTCCTTCTTGCCAAAGGAATTCTCGAGATCTAAGAAACAATTTTGTTGTATTTGTTTCCCATCTTACAATATTGCACCACTGGTTTATTTTTAAGGGGAGATCCCTGTAAGATCTTATCCAGCGAGAATAAGAGTCATACATTATCGTCTCCGAAGTTGGCCTAATCGCAAGTCTTTCGCCATCTTTTGTAAGTTCTTTGTCTATCCATGCAACTTCTGGATTAAATCCCTTTGCATGTTCTGCCTCTTTTTTAAAAAATGATTCTGGTATAAATAAAGGAAAGTAGGCATTTTTTACTCCTAAAGGTTTGTTTATTTTTTCATTAAAGTAAGATTGGATTTTTTCCCAAATTGCATACCCTTTTGGTTTTATTACCATTGTTCCTTTTACAACGGCAAATTCTACAAGGTCAGATTTCAGGCATACTTGTTCATACCACTCAGAAATATTTTCACTTTTCTTCACAGTTATTCCCTTTTCTTCTTTTTTGTTCATTATCTTTTGAGGAGGAGTGTGTTTAAATTTGTTTTGGGTTTAAAATCTTAAACTATATAAATAGAAATCTTTTAAGTTTATTAGGTCGGTCGTTCAACGGATAGGACATCAGGTTTCGGCCCTGATGATGAGGGTTCGATTCCCTCCCGGCCTGTAAAAAGAGAATGGTGAAGAGAGAGAGTTATATTTTTTTTGTAGCAGTTTCTGTTCTAGTTGGAACCTGTATCGGGGCAGGGGTATTGGGAATTCCATACGTTGCGGCGAATTCTGGTTTCTGGGTTGCAATTGGCTACATTTTGGCTTTGGGTTTGATAATTCTTTTTGTAAATCTTTACCTTGGGGAAATTGCTCTTAGAACAAAGGGGAATCACCAGATAATAGGTTATGCAAAAAAATATCTTGGTAAAGGTTGGAAAAATATAGTTGAGTTTGCAATGATCTTTGGTTTATTTGCTGCGCTTTCTGCATATATGCTGGGCGTTGGAGAGAGCATAAGTTATTTGATAAGAGGGGATACTACATATGCCTTGTGGGCAGGAATTTCTTTTGGATTAATTATGGCTTTTTTGATTAAAGGGGGGGTGAAGTCTTTAAAGAAATTTGAAAAAATTGGAGTAATAATAATTCTTTCACTTTTGGTTGCTATCTTCGGATTTTTCATTGGAGATGTAAGTTTTTCTAATTTATCTGGGTTTTATCCAAAAAACTTGTTTTTGCCTTTTGGAGTTGTTCTTTTTGCGCTTATGAGTTTTTATTCTGTTCCCGAAGTTAGGTTAGTGTTAAAGAACAAGGAAAGATATTTTAAGAAAGCTGTGATGACTGGGACTTTCATTTCTGTACTTTTCTATATTTTGTTTGCATTCATTGTTGTAGGATTTAAAGGAGTTAATACTCCCGAGGTTGCAACGCTTGCTTTGGGGCCAGTTTTCATCTTCTTGGGAATTCTCACAATGTTTACATCTTATTTATCAAGTGGAAATGCGTTGATTGAAGATTTTGTCTTTGACGAAAGGTTTGGAAAGAATCTATCTTGGTTTTTGGCATCTATTTTGCCTATAGGAGTATTCGTTTTTGTTGAGTTTACAGACTTTTTCTCATTTACGAATATTCTCTCAATAGGGGGAGTGGTCTCCGGAGGGATTTTGGCGATATCCGTTTTGTTTATGGTTAAGTCTGCAAAGAAGAAAGGAGACCGAAAACCAGAGTATTCTATCCCTGCAAATTGGTTCATAATCGGTTTTCTTTCTTTGATTTTTTTACTGGGGGTCGTAAGAGAATTGTTCTCTGTTTTTAGATAATTTTTTAATTGGAGGATTGTTTAATTTCTCATGAGTAATTTTTCAGCTAACCCCGGGGATCTTGTGGAAGTGCATTTGTCTAAAGTTATTTACGAAGGAATTCTCTTAGAAAGTTCGAAGTCAGAGAGCAAAATTGTTTTGTTGAAACTTGGAACAGGATACAACATTGGATTGAATAAGAAAGACATACTAAAAATAAAGGTCATAAAAAAAAGAAAAAAAGAAGAGAAGCAGGCAGAGTTTCATAAGCAATCCGAGAAGCCGAATGTTGCAATGGTTATTACGGGGGGCACAATTGCTTCAAAGTATGACCCTCTTACTGGGGGGGTGAAGTGGTTAACAGATCCTGAGAATTTATTTCGATTTTATCCAGAACTTTTTGATAGGGTTAATGTTTCAAAGGTAGAGGTTCCTTTTATGAAGGGTTCTGAAAACATGGATTTTAAAGATTGGAAAAAAATTGCAAATATTGTTGAAAAGTTTTTGAATGACTCCTCGATAAAGGGGGTAATTGTTACGCAAGGCACAGATACGCTCCATTATACCTCTTCTGCATTGAGTTTCTTTCTTGGGAGGGTGAATAAACCAGTTGTTTTGACATATTCTCAAAGATCGATAGATAGGGCATCAAGTGATGCACATCTAAATTTGGAGTGTTCTGCTATCGCGGCGATTTCAGATATTGCAGAGGTGATGGTGGTTGGGCACGCAGATACGAATGATGAGTTTTGTTATGCTATCCGAGGCACAAAGGTTAGAAAGATGCATTCTTCTAAGAGGGGGGCATTCAAAGCAATAAACTCCATGCCTCTTGCAAAAATTTCTGGGGAGAACGTGGAAATTCTTTCTAGTTATAACCTTCGCAATAAAACTAAAGTAAAGTTAGATTCTCGTTTTGAGGAGAAAGTAGGTTTATTAAAGTTTTATCCAGGACAAGACTCGGGTATTTTAGATTATTATCTTGATAAGGGGTATAAAGGGATTGTTTTGGAAGTTTTTGGGTTAGGGCACGTTGCAACGAAGGAAGCTCGTAAATCTTGGACCAGAAAGATTAAAGAGGTTATAAAAAAAGGATTGGTAGTGTGCGCCGCTCCTCAAACAATTTATGGGCGTTTAGATCCTTTTGTTTATTCTACAGGGAGAGAGCTATTGGATACAGGAATTATTTATCTTGAAGACATGTTAGCGGAGACGGCTTTTGTTAAACTAGGATGGGTTTTAGGGCATAAAGAATGGGCAAAGAATATTGAAACAGTTAAAGAAAAAATGCTCGAGAACATTTCCGGAGAGATAGGTGAAAGAATAGAAGAATAGTTTCAACTCTTTTTATTTTTTCTTTAATCTTTATTTTTTAAGAATCTATTTTCAATTCTTGTGAGTTGTTTGATTATACGCTGAATCTCTCTCTCAGATTTTCTGTTTACAGCATAATCGTATTCTGCTCTTTGTCTGTCTTTTTGTGCGGCCCTGTTTTGGCTCATAAGAATTATTGGTGCCTGTATTGCTGCAAGGCATGAAAGAACAAGATTCAATAATATAAAAGGATATGGATCCCAAGAATGAACCCACCCGTATGCATTTATCGCCATCCAAATTAAAAGAAAAACTAAGAATCCAATTATAAACCCCCAGCTACCTGCATACTTTGTTAGAGTGTCCGATGCCTTTTGTCCAAATGTTGGAGGGATTTGGGAAGGACGTTTTATTGGCAACTCCCGTACATTTCCATTTTTTATAAGGGAATCTTTTTTCTTAGAATTTTTTACCTCTTTTTTGTGAATCATCTTCTATACTTTTATTTGGAAATTTAGATTATAAATGTTTTGAAAGGATGATTCCAGGAAATAGGGAATATTTTTAATGTTTGATTTATTTTTTCTTTGATGGAGTTAGATTATAAAAAATTGCAATTTATGTCTGGTTTAGAAATTCACCAACAACTAGAAGGAGGGGGAAAAAAACTTTTCTGTAATTGTAGGAGTATTCTGAGATCAGATGAGCCAGATTATGAAATAAAAAGAAAATTGCATGTGGTTGCTGGGGAGTCTGGAGAGGTGGATGTAGCGGTGTCTCACGAGGCCAAGGAAGGGAGAACCTTTGTGTATCGAGGTAATTATGATACTTCTTGTCTTGTTGAGCTTGACGAGGAACCTCCAAGAGAGATTAATAAGTCTGCATTGAAAACAGCAGTTCAGATTGCGCTTCTTATGAATATGGAAATTGTTCCCCTTTCACAAATCATGAGAAAAACTGTTGTGGATGGCTCAAATACCTCAGGGTTTCAAAGAACTGTCTTAATAGCCAGAGATGGATATATCGAAACTTCAAAAGGGAGGGTGACTATTCAATGGTTATATCTCGAAGAGGATGCTGCAAGAATAGTTCTTAGGGAGGAGGGAAAAACCGTTTATAACTTAGACCGGCTAGGGATTCCTCTTGTGGAGGTAGTGACTGCTCCAGAAATCAAAGATGCAAATCATGCCAAAGAGGTTGCATTGAAACTTGGAGAAATTCTCAGAAGTTGTGATGTTCGAAGAGGCATTGGAACAATAAGGCAAGATGTGAATATCTCCATACGCGGAGAAAACAGGGTGGAGATAAAAGGAATGCAGGATATGGATGTTTTTGTTGATGCTATTGAAAAAGAGGTTCTAAGACAAAAAGAGCTTTCAGACTCTGGTACCCCTGTAGGGATGGAAGTTAGGAATGTGTTGAAAGATGCAAGTTCCAAATTCATGCGCCCTCTTCCTGGAAGTGCAAGGATGTATCCCGAAACAGATTTGCCTCTGTTAAAAATTTCTAGGGGTTTCATAAACAAGGCCAAGAGAGACCTTCCAAAATTAATTAGTGAGATAAAAGGAGATCTTAAAAAGGAAGGTTTAAGCGAAGAGATGATTAATCTTTTGCTAAAACAAAATAAGTTGAAAGAATTCAAAGAGTTGAAGAGTATTTATGATAATCCTCAGATTATTGCGAAAATTTTGTTAATTTATCCTTCTCAGATTTCTTCGAATTTAAAAAAATCAGTCGAGGATGTCGAGAATGTTGTGTTGAATTTTTATGGCGATATTTTAAGGATGCTGAAGAAAGGTAAGATTAAGGATTTTGAGGTAAAAGATATTCTTTCCAGTTTAGTTTTAGGGAAATCTCTTAAGGAATCCGTTTCAAATGATAAAAAATCTTTAGCAGAGATTGAGGAGTGGGTGATGAAAACTGTAAAGAGTAAACCCGGGTTAAATCCAAATGCATATATGGGGCTTGTTATGAATGAATTTAAGGGCCAAGTATCTGGAAAAGAAGCAATGGATATTATAAGGAAATTTATAAAATGAAAGTTCTTGCTTTAAGGTGACTTTATTGTTAGTTTTTTGGTTTCTGAGTTATTTAAGATGTGAAAATAGAGAGCAATAATTTAATAAATCCTTCTTCTTTTGCTTTTTAATGGATAGAAGTTACATCTCGGATCTTAAGGAAGAAAAGCAAGCCATGATCAAGGGGTGGGTTTATGAAATTAGAGATATGGCTAAAATGAAGTTCCTTTTGATAAGAGATATCACCGGAATAGTTCAGTGTGTTGTTAAAGAAAAGGAAATCTTGGATAAAATTTCGAATTTAAGTTTAGAGTCTGTTGTTGAAGTAAGAGGAAAGGTTAAGCCTGCTAAGATAAAAGCAGAGTTTGTGAGAGGGGATGTAGAAATAGAAGTAAAGAGTATTGAAATATTAAATCCCGCGGAGGATTTGCCAATTCATGTAAATGAGAAAACAGTTAAGTCAACGCTTCCTAAAAGATTGGATTTCCGGTCTTTGGATGTTCGTAAGCCTCTTGTTCAGGCAATATTTAAAATACAATCTACAATTATAAATGCCTATCGTGAATATTTTTTCAACGAAGGGTTTATAGAAATACAACCTCCTGGGATAATCGCAACATCTACAGAAGGAGGCACCGACTTGTTTGAGGTGAAATATTTTGATAAGAAAGCGTATCTTGCTCAATCTCCCCAGCTTTACAAACAGCTCATGGCAATTTCATTGGAAAAAGTTTTTTCTACAGGGGCAATATGGAGAGCAGAGAAGCACGACACTTCTAGGCACATAAACGAGATTAGGCAGATGGATGTTGAAGTTGGTTTCTGTGATGACCTCAAAGTTATGAAATATCTTGAGGAGGTTGTGAAGTATATTGTCAAGAGAGTTTTGGAGAAAAACAAGCATGAGCTTAATTTATTGGGAATTGATTTGAAAATTCCAAGTGCGAAATATTTCACTTACAAGGAAGCAATTGAGTTATTGAACAAGCATGGGTTTGATATGAAGTTTGGAGATGATTTTGAGCCCGAGGCTGAGAGGAAACTCTGCGAGTTGAATCCAAATGCAATAGTTTTTACATATGAATGGCCTATCGAAGTTAAGCCTTTTTATATTTGGCCAAAAGACAGAGAGAAAGGAATTTCCGGAGGTTTTGATGCTTTGTATGGGGGTTTGGAAATCAGTTCTGGAGGACAAAGAGTTCATGTGCCCGAGGTTTTAATTCAGCAACTCAAAGACAAAGGACTGAATCCAGATGATTTCAAATGGTATATTGATGCGTTTAGGTATGGTGCTCCCGAACATGCAGGTTGGAGTATAGGTCTTGAGAGAATAAGTCAGGCCATTTTAGGTGTTGATAATATTCGAGAAGTTACATTATTCCCGAGAGATAGGAAGAGATTGACTCCCTAAATATATCGTCTCCACAGAAGATATTTTTAAATACAGGTATTGTTTCTTTGTAGAATGTCTAGGAGATATCTAAAAATATTACCTTTTAATGATTTTCTCGATGGAGAGCCTCTGACTTACGATGTAGGGTTTAAGGTTGGTGAGGGAGTTTTTTTATTGCCATGGAAAAACAATTTATTCGATGTTTTAGAAGAAGGAGATTCTAGAGGTTTGGGATGGCATGATTGTAGGGTCCATAATCCCGAGGGAGAGATAAAAGTTTACGAAGATCTTTATGTTCTGGATACGTATGGGGCAAAAACCATGGAGGCTAGAGCATTAATTTTTCATAGGAATCCTGAAAAAGGATTGAAAAACTCAGAAGAGAGAATGAGGTATCTTCTAAAGAAAAAACCACGTGCACATAGGATGTGGGATTCTACTTTTGGAAGCATTTATACTCCTGCTTTTGGAAATTTCATAGTTTCTATTTCCCCCACGCATTATATACATTTTAATGAAGATAATGAAGGGCTGGCAAAAAAGATGGCAGGAGAGCTTTATGCTGTGATGGGAGACTTTGTCAAGGGAAGAGACCCCTATTTGGGCGTATTTTTGAGATCTAGTCCTGCTAAAAATTAAATAAAAATAATTAAAAACTCTTTTTGTTAACATATCTTATGGTAAAATTCATCACAATTTCCGAGGCAATGCAGAAAGGAAAAGGAAAAGTAGCTGTGAGGGGATGGGTTTATAGGGAAAGAGGTAGTAACAAACTAAAGTTTATAGTTCTTAGAGATCACACTGATGTAATCCAGTGCGTTTTAAAAAGAGAAAATTTTGAAGACCAATGGAAAGACATCGATTCCCTACAAATTGAAGCAAGTATAGAGGTGGAAGGAACAATAAAAGAGGACAAAAGAGCTCCTTCTGGTTATGAAATTTCTGTTTCAAAAATAAATGTTGTTGGGAAGTCTAACGAGTTCCCAATAAATAAAGACCTTAATGAGGAGTTATTAGGGGATCGGAGGCATTTGTGGTTGCGTTCGAGGAAAATGAGTTCCGCAATGAAAATAAGGAGTACGGTCATGTTTGCTCTTCATGAGTATATGCATAAAAATGGTTTTACGGAAATTGAAGCTCCATCATTAAGTGGGGCATCTAGCGAGGGAGGATCAGAAGTTTTTGAACTTAATTATTTCGGAAAGAAAGCATATTTAACACAATCATGGCAATTCTATGCAGAGAATTTCATTCACTCTGTTGGGAAAGCTTATGCGATGGCCCCTAGTTTTAGGGCAGAGAAATCAAAAACGCCTTGGCATGTTACAGAGTTTTGGCACTTTGAGGTGGAAGGGGCTTGGATGGATCTTGAAGATGATATGAAAATTGCCGAAGAGTCTATAGTCTATGCTATAAAGAAAGTTTTAAAGGAGAATAAAAAAGACTTGGATGTTTTAGGGGCAGATATTTCTTTTTTGAAAAAGATAAAATCTCCTTTCAAGAGAATAACTTACGAAGAAGCGGTGAAAACTTTGCAAAATAATGGTCACAAAATAAAATATGGGGATGACTTCGGTTCTGCGGAAGAGAGAGGGTTGGCCAAATACTATGGAGATAATTTTGTGTTTGTGACAAATTATCCTCTTGAGCTATTAAAGTTTTATCATGGTGAAGATCTAAAAAAACCTGGAACTGGAACAAACTTCAACCTTCTTGCTCCAGGAGTAGGGGAGATGGTCGACGGTTCACAAAGAGAGCCGGATCTGAAAAAAATAGTTGAAAGATTGAAGAAAGCAAAGATTGATTTAGGTGCAAGTGACTGGTATCTTGATTCTAGAAGATATGGGAGCGTGCCTCATGCAGGTTTTGGTCTCGGTCTTGAGAGGTTTGTAGCATGGATATGTGGATTCAAAACAATAAAAGACGCAATCCCTTTTCCGAGGACTCCCACCAGGTTAAATCCTTAAGTTTTTTAAGTTCTTTTTTATTTTGGGATGTATGAGAATACTCGTCATTGGAGATCTTCATGGGAGAATGCCCAAAATTCACTTTAAGCAATTTGATTGTATAGTTTGTGTAGGAGATTTTAGTTGGGATGGTGAGATTGGAGAAATTTACAAGAGCCTCTTTAAAAAAGGCAATAAATCAAGCTACGAAGAGTATATTGACAAATATGTTGGTAAAAGAAATCTTAGGCGTATGGAAAAAGAGTCATTGGCAAGAGGGAGAAAAATTTTGGAATATTTGAACTCTTTTGGGAAGCCAGTTTTTATCGTTCCTGGAAATTGGGACCAGAGTTATGGGGAAACGAGGATAAAAGATATCGAGAAAACAAACTATAATTACCTAAAGGCATTTTACGATTGGTGGTTGGGGGACAAAACGAATCCCGCTTTAACAAAAGGATTGAAAAATATTAAAGACTGCCAGTATAAAAATCATAAATTCTCTGGAGTTAATTTTTTAGGATATGGTCTTGTAAGTGCTTACGAATCTCTTAATATTAGAAAGAAAAAGATAAAAAAACAAGTGAATGAGGAAGAGTATGAAAAATTGAGAAGGGCTTATGGGAGGATACATTCTAAATTAGATAATGTGTTTAAGTCTAGAGATAAAAAAATGCCTACAATGTTTATAACTCACAATGTTCCATACAATACAAAGCTTGATGTGATAAAGGATAAAGCATCTTCTGCTCACAATAAGCATGCGGGTTCTTCTTTGGCTAGAGAGATGTGTATTAGATACAAGCCTCTTGTTTGTGTGGGAGGGCATATCCATGAACATTTTGGGAAAGATAGGATTGGGAAGACAGTAGTAATAAATGCAGGGTTTGGAAAGGATGCAAATACATTAATAGATTTAAATGAGGAAACGGGTAAAATCAGAAAGATTGAGTTCTATAAGGGTTATAAGAAGGTTAAAAAATAGTTCTATTAATTTTGTACCCTAAATCTTAAAAACCATTCTTTCTTTCAAGGGTGACATGAAGGTAGGGGAAGTAAATGTCCGTTGGTTGGGAAATGCAGGTTTTTTAATTGAAAATTCTGCTGTTATTTATGTGGATCCTTACCAGATAAAAGACAACCTCCCCAAGGCAGATTACATCTTTTTAACTCATGATCATTATGATCATTGTAGCTTTCAGGATTTAGAGAAAATTGTTAAAGAAGGAACAAAGATTATAATGACTGCAAATTGCCAGAGTAAGGCAACAAGATTTAATGTTTCTATAAGAATGGAAATTATGGAACAAGGACAAGAGTTGTCTATAAACGGTTTGAGGGTGACAGCTTTTCCAGCTTATAATATAAATAAACATTTTCACAAAAAAGAAGATGGGGTTGTAGGATATTTAATTCAATTGAATGATGTGATAATTTATCATGCAGGAGACACGGATTTTATTCCTGAGATGCAAAAATTAACGGGATACCATCACAAAGGCAAAACCTTTGTTGCCTTGTTGCCCGTGGGGGGGAGATTTACTATGAGTGCTGACGAGGCAGCCGAAGCAGCAAAGTTGATAAAACCAGATATTGCTATACCTATGCACTGGGGGAGCGTTGCAGGTTCAATTGAGGACGCGCAAGAGTTTAAGGAAATCTGTGAAGAAAGCGGAATTAAAGTAAAAATTTTGGAGAAGGAATAAATGAAATATCTTTTAGGATCCCCAAAAGATTTTCATGATTTTATTGATTCGATCCCAAAAGAGGGGAAAGTAGGAATTCTTACACATACAGATGTTGATGGAATTGTATCGGGTATTTTTTTAAAGAAAATCTTAAAATCTAGAGGGATATCCTCCTCTTTTGTGGAGTTTCTCCAATATGGATCGGGGGTTCTAGAAGAATTTTCTAAACGAAGGAATTACGATTTTCTTATTTTAACGGATTGGAACGCAGATAATTTTCCGGAGGGTTTGGGAATGCTCAGAGAGAAGGGAAAGGTGTTAGTGGTGGATCACCACCCCATTAATGACCTTCTAGAAAAAAAGGAAGGGATTATAAAAACAGATTCTACTTACTGTTCTTCCCACGCTCTTTTTGATCTTGCCAATGAAGGAAATTACTTTGATACAAAGAACTTTGAGTTGTTGGTGTGTTCCGCGATTATAATGGATTATACGTTTGGGGATAAAAAGGTTTTTGAATTCTTGAGAGAAATTTATCCTAAAATATCCAAAGAAGAAATTTTTGAATCCGTTCCTGGGAAAATAGGGAAGGAGATAGATAATGCATTAATTTATTATCGTGATGATCTCAAGAGAGTCTTTGATATAGTTTATGAGAGAAATTTCGACTCTTTAGAAAAGGTAGCGGGCATAGTTGAAATTGAAATTGAAAATAAAATAAAGGAGTATAAAAGAGAGGCAGAGTATTTTCCCACAAAGGGTCTTTATTTTTATTTTTTTAACCCAACGTTTAGCATAACATCTCCAGTAATAAATAAAGTCTCGCATTCCGATCCTGAAAAAATTTTTATCTTAGCATCCA